>NZ_JADYXF010000047.1:0-37648 GCF_015864385.1 Pseudoalteromonas sp. SWXJZ94C | reverse complement strand
AACGATGACTGAGGCGAAAGCCAAGGGGCTTAATTAATCATCAATAAAGCTTAATTAAACTGCCTAAATTCATATGGCGTTCTTTATCCAAGCCACGGTGCATATTCACACCAATCGACGTCATTACTAGGTGCGTAGTCATATTTAAATTGAGTTTAAATAATAAGAACACTTGGTTTTTGAATAAAAAGATCAAGAGAACACAGCTGCCTGCTTGACCGGAATTTTCTAATGGGTGACCCTCACGAATCCCTACGAATGCCAATCCTCTCCCCTATCAGAGAATGTAACCCGAGATATTGGCGTGAAAGGTGTCATCGTTATAGATTGAGGTAACTGTTTCAACTGTTAGCGTTCCGTGGTTTTTGTTTTTGACAAGTTCGGCGTGAGCATTTAACGCTAGAAGTTTGAATATAATAAATAGTCTCGTAGTGTATTTTCGACGTTTTGATAATTAATACTTACCCTACTATTGCGAAAAAACTGAATTGGGTATAAGGCGATTAATAAAGCTTGTTCAAACGGTGCTTAAGCCTGTGAATTTTAGAACGGTTTAGAGCGGATAAATAGGTCTGTTTGTGGGTCTATTTTTAGGGATGGGTCTGTGCTGGATCTGTACCGATTCCAATTTTCAATAACTATGTCAACGCTACAGCCCAGTAAGAACAAGGGTGCTAAGTGTTTTGTAGGAGTACATACGTAATTTTAGACATTAAAAAAGGCGCTTAAAAAGCGCCTTGCCAACAAGTATGTGTGCTTAAAACATATCTTGGTAGGAATTTGTTGTACTAAACGTAATTGCTTTTTCAAAGCCTGGTAGTTGTATGCTTTGCTCATTAATTACAATGTCGTTATCGTCAATTAAACCATCGCCAAAGCGATAAATTAGTTCGTACTGACCTAAATCGGCTTGCGCTTTATATGTTTGTTGAGCTGCTTTTACAGTCTCAGTTTTACTAGCATAACTACTCATAACACTATCGCCATGGCGTTTAGCAAGCATTTGCATTGTCACTTTTGGTGACAGCACTGTAGCCGTTGCATTATTGCCGCCAAAACCTTTTGAGTTAATAAAGGCAATGTCCATATCGGCGCATTCGTAGTGAGCATTTCGAATATCAAGATGATCGCTGTAAACATCATCAGCCACTTTATCTATTGTGGTAATACCTGGCATAATATTATGGCTAAATACACCTAAAGCAATTGCTAACTGGTCGCCGCTTGCCGGTGCAATAGTATGACCAACGTATGCTTTTGGTGCTGTTACTTTCCAATTATCAATAGCAAACGTTTGTGCCACTTTATGATATATCAGCGACTCTGTTACACGATTTAATGGTGTACTTGAGCCATGCGCCAAAATAAAGCTGCGTTCTTGCAGCGCTTCTTTACCTAAAAGCGTTGTTGCTAAAGCTGCCGATTTAGCCATTGTTATGTAGTTACCAGGCCCTGGTGACGTAATTGATTTTTTAATACCATCAGCATTGACAAATACATCAGGTACGCAGCCTAAAATATCAGCTCCTAACTCAAGTGCTAATGCGTCATCCATTAAAATAGTAACTTGAGCGCCTTCGCCTAAAGTAAAGCCACAGTTTTCACCAAATGGACGACTACTTTTACGATAATCTGGTTCATCATCATGCGATAAATTATCTAAACGACGTAAGCCTTCAACGTTTGCAAGCGCACTCATGTTACCAAATCCCTCAATAACTTCTGGGGTAATAGCACATTCTACACTTGCTACAATAGCAACACGTGTACGCCCTGCCTGTATATCGTTAACTGCTGCGCGTAAGTTATATAAAAACGTGGCGCACGCGCCCGACGTAGAAAACGTCGTACCTACGTTGCCAGTTACGTAAGCATTAATAAAGTCTGTCGACATGGTATTTAAGCCAAGCGCTAATTGCTTAGTGCTTACACGTTCGCCTTGTTGGCGTGCTTTAATTAACCCGCCTAATCCTTTATCGTCAACTTGACCAATAACCGACGCTGAATAAGTACCAATTTTATCTGGCTCTACACTATTCATTATGTGCTGCCAATCAAGCCCTGTTGATTTAATGGCATCGGTAGCTGCAAAAATAGTTGCTTGTAAACCACGTGGTTGATAACGACTGTTATACATAACAGATGGATCAAACCCTGTAGGAAACTGCCCTGCTGACTTAATAGGGTTATCACGAGTTGAATCGTGCTTAACATCTATATCAGCGGCAATAGTTACTTTAACTTTTTTTCCTTCAAGCTCTTCAACTACCCAACTAGCTGGAACCGGTGTTGGTAAGTCGCGAGCACGGGTTTCAAATACAATGGCGTTGTCGTTTGATGCATTAAGCGTCATTTTTTGCTGCCATGGTGTAGCGTCAGCATCAAAGTGCTCTTTTTCGATTTTACGAATAAGCGTACCAGCAATAATTTGCTCACCAAAGCGTTCTTCAATATCGCTTTGCTCAACAATATTACCTTGAGAGTCTTGTAGTTGACCATTTACAACGCTTACTAAGTTCATCAGTGTGGCGAGGCCTAAAAATGTTTCACTGCGATCTTTTGCGTTTAAAGTGTCTAACACGATACGACGATAACCTTGATGAAAAGAAGTACGACCAGCGGCGTTAATACCACCCATGCCGACTATAACGGGTAATGCTGTCATAATTTGCCTTTAAAAACGTGTTATAAGAAGATGAAGCCAGTTTAAATGGATTACTCGCCACACATTGTGCTTTAATAGCCAAATATTAAGCATAAAAAGCCAAACAATACTGGTCGGAGCATCTAAATGGGTATTAAGCACATCAATCCCGCATTAAACATTGCCATTGCCGTTTATCCGCATTTATTAATTACTAGCTTAACATTACCTATAGAAATGCTCAGAGCCGGTGAGGCATTTGCAAAAGGACATATTGATAAGCAAAATTTTAGACCACTTGCTATAAATCTAGTCGCCAAAAGTAATGATTCAATAAGCAGCCAAGCAGGGCTTGCTATTATTCCTGATTGCACCACCAGCACCGCACCTTATAGCGATTTGATTATTGTGCCAGGCATTTGGCGAAATCCGCGCCCAGTTGTACAAACAAATAAAAGTGTTGTTGATTGGCTAAATCAAAGCTTTAAAGATGGCAGCCACATTATTGGCGTTGGCACCGGTAACTGTTTAATTGCAGAGTCGGGCTTACTTGACGGGCACCCCGCGACAACTCATTGGCATTATGCAAATCAATTTAGTCGCGATTATCCGCAAGTACGCCTAAAGCCAGATTTTTTTATAACTCAATCAGAACGTATGTATACTGTTGCCAGCTTAAACGCGCTTGCCGATGTGATCGTACATATTATTAGTCAATACTATGGAAAAGCCGCCGCACAACACGTTGAACGAAACTTCTCCCACGAAATACGCAAACCTTACGAAGATCAACGCTATCTTGAGGGTGCAGTTGACCGCCATCCTGATGAGCTTATTGCCCAAATTCAGTTTTGGTTAAAAACCAATTTAGCCACCGAACTAAACCTGCAAGAAGTAGCAGCACAATTTAGTTTAAGCTATCGTACATTTACCCGCCGTTTTAGAGTTGCAACTAATCAAAGCCCAATAGAATACTGGCAACAACTACGTGTTGAGGGTGCTAAAGAATTACTAGCATCATCTAACTTATCAATTCAAGAAGTGGCACTTGAAGTTGGCTACAACGATCAAGGGCATTTAACCCGTGTGTTTAAAAAGGTGCTAAGCCAAACCCCGAGTGCTTACAGAAAAGTGGTGAGAAGAAAATTATTTGGTTAATCTGACTTTAGAGTGCACAACATTGGCGCTTTTCTATATATAAATTATAATATTATCTATTAAATGCCATAAATACTGATAACTAGGTAATTGCATGAATGAAACATTAGGTAATCACCTTTTTGATCTAAAAGATGATACATCTATAGACTCTAAACTATCAAAATTACTCTCTCTTGTGCGTAAACATTTAAATATGGAAGTTGCTTTTATTTCGCAGTTTATCGAAAACGAACGTGTTTTTAAATTTGTCGATAATCAAACTTCAAACACAGCTGTACAAGTTGGAAACGCCGATATTATGTGTGAAACATACTGTCAAAAAATTGCCGATAATAAATTAAGCTCAGTTATTAAAGACACGCACACCCATCCTATAACTAAAGTGATGCCGGTTACCGAAAGGTTAAATATTGGTTCCTATATTGGCGTGCCTATTACTCTTTCATGCGGGGGTGTATACGGGACTTTTTGTTGCTATAAGTCAGGCTTAGATGACAGCCTAAATGACAGAGACTTATCTTTTTTAAGGCTTATATCAGAAATAGCCACTGAATTAATTGAGAAAAAAATTTATAGCGATATGTTACACCACGATGCAAAGTCGGCTATACAAAACGTAATTGAAACAAATAACATTACGACTTATTTTCAGCCTATATTTAATTTAATAACGAATAAGTTATCTGGTTATGAAGCACTATCACGGTTTTTTATTGAGCCTTATAAAACGCCTGATATTTGGTTTAAAGAAGCGTCTGAACTTTGCTTGGGTGAATCGCTTGAAATGCTTGCAATTAAAAACACCCTCAGTTGTATGCATAAATTTAATGACGCACCGTATATTGCAATTAACACCTCGCCACAGCATATTTTAACAGGTGCGCTTGCAAAAACATTACAGCATGCTGATTGCAGCAGAATAATACTTGAAGTAACAGAGCATTCACCAATATTAGATTACCAAGCAATGCGCGATGCACTTAAACCACTAAGAGACAGAGGAGTAAAATTAGCAATAGATGATGTTGGAGCTGGTTTTTCATCTTTTCAACATATTTTAGAGCTAGAAGCCGACATAATTAAACTTGATATAAGCCTAACTCAAAATATAAATAAAGATCGCCGAAAATTTTTGCTCGCAAAAGCACTGTGCGGCTTTGCTAAAGCAATAAATTGTTCCATCGTTGCCGAAGGGATAGAAACACAAGAAGAAATAACGGCTTTAAGAAAACTCGGAGTAGATAACGCCCAAGGCTACTTTATTGGTCGCCCTGCAGCTATAGATGATGCATTGATATATCAAACACACATTTTATTGTATTAAACGCCACTATTAAGTGGCGTTTAATACGTTCGTTGTCTTCGCTATAAATTTACCATAACGCTTAAATACAATTTAACCGGCATCAGATTTTAAGCAGCTAAAGTCTTTATTAAGCAGTTTGTCTTTTTCAATAAAAACCATGAGCTTATCCCCATCATGCCAGCACCAATCAAGTTCAGAATTAGACATTAACGTAATGAGTGACATCCACTGCCCTCCCTCAGGCGTTGGGTCATACCCTAATGTACAATGTGAAGGATAACCAAGTATGTAATCATCGCTAAAAACACCTCCATACGACAACTCAAATAAAAGCTCAGGGTCAAACGGCCAATCACTTCTCAACTCTTCATACCTAGGAACATCAACTCCATTGGTAAAACTGATTTTTTTTGATAAAGCTGAGGTGTTTTTCTTTGTATAATCAATAAAGTCTTTTGTGTTCTCCCAGTAATACCCTTTTATATAATCTTCACTTTGCCAAAATATTTCACCATTTTCATCATAAGCATAAAAAAGAGAAAGCATACCTGTTTTTGGAAGGTCTGCAGGCCCATTTTGTATTTCGTCAAAGTTTATTTGCCCTAAAAATAGATATTCACCTTTATCATGAGTAGGCCAAATAAAATTGTTGGGTAAAAATGGGGTGCCTCCAAACCGGCTTTCTTGGCCGGTGCTTTTTTCTAAACCACTTAATAGTTTTATATCAACACAGGGTAAGGTGATTTTTTCAATATATTCGAGGTACTCGTCAAAGCCGTCGTCTATACTTAAAAAAGCGTTTAAATCATCTGGTTTCATTTTGCTTCCTTTGCATTTAGTACATTTAAATTATGTTTCCAGTAAATATATGTTTTATAGACAAATAACACTAGCAACACTGAATATTGAGCCTACTGTAAACTCACTTCTACCACAAATAAAACAAAGCAATACCTTTACTAACTTCGCATTACAACAAAAAATAAAATCACAAACCTTGTTACATATTAATCTGTATAAATACATGACTTTCGTGGCACACTACTGTTGTGTTTATATAAATAGTTTAAGTTATGCGCCAGTTAAAAGAAGATACAATTAAAAGTAATCTTATTGAATCGCAGCAAAGTGCATTTGGTCCCGTATGCGTGTATCAAAACGAAGGGTATCGGTGGCTAACACTTGCACAAAAAACGAATGAAGATATAACCATTCAAGGTGTTATGAACCTCACGCAACCGGAGCAAGTAATCGTTCCTATAAATCAATGCATGCTGTTGTTTTTACTTAAACCGGAAAATACATTAAACATATTAAATTTAGGTTTAGGCACAGCGGGGTTTGAGCGTGTTATGTATTACTTGCAAAACAATACGCCATATATAAATGCTATAAATATATTTAATACAGTTGAGATAAACCCAAATATTGCCACAATTGCTGCACAGCACTTTAATTTACCAAGCAACCACAACACCTATTTACAATGCGCTGAGCAATATATATCTCAATGCACTGATCACTTTAACGTAATCACTATTGATATTTTTAGTAGTGAATATCACCTGCCTTTTTTAACCAGTGATAACTTTTGGCAAAACATAAATCGGTGCAGTGAACAAAGTACCCAAGTAATCGTTAATTTAAACCCGCAAACAGGTCAAGAGCTACAAATGCTTTTAGTAATGCTAAGGCAGCATTTTAAATGCTTGGCGCTAATAGAGTTTAACGAATACAAAAATATATTACTTGTGTTAAGCCAGCATACGTTAATGCACATAAACGTTGATGAAATACAAAACTCACCTGTGTTTATAAATTTTGCGCCAACCCTTTATAAAAGTATTAACAGCATTTACCACATTGAATAAAGCGGGTTACCGACTAGGTTCGTGTTTTTCATAGCACGGTAAGCTTGTTTCTAGCTGCTCCCAGTTAGCCTTTGACGTAACAAAGTTATGCGATAATACTTGCTCAGTAATATCGCTATCGAGTATTCCTAAACGAATTCGTATTCTGCTTTTGTCATCATTGTTGCTACTGTAAACCGGCGAGCCACAACACTTACAAAAGTAACGAGTGCGCCCTGGTTTAAAACTAAATTCACTAAGTAGTGCTTGCCCTTTGGTTATTGTAAAGTCATCTGTATTTACAAAGCCATTGGTTGCAAATGCAGTCCCACTATTTTTTCTGCAAAGTGAACAATGACAATGAATAATGCTGGTTATACTGCCCGACACTTCAACGCTTACTTCACTGCACAAACACGAACCCGTATACATAAAACGTCCTAATAATTTAAACTCAGCTAAAGCTTGCCGAGCTGATTGAATGCAAAGGTTATATTACATTTTCAAGCTCTATCAAACCATACCTATTGCTTTAATGATTGACATAAAAACATTAAATTGGTTACATAACCTTTACTTTAAAGTTATAGCCAAAACAATAATTGGTTAACCAAAAACACCTAAACTTACTGAGAGCCAATTATGCATTTTAAACACACGTTACTTTTATGTTTGTTAAGCACGTTAGCGTCGTGTTCAACCATTTCTAAAAACACGTCAAACAAATGGCTGCTTATTGATAATTTTGAAAACTCACTTAGCGACTGGCAAAGTGTTGATACACAAAATGAAACTAAGCCACAGGTTAAAAACCCACAAATAACAGTTATACAACCAGAACAAGCAACTGAATCCACAAACCATTATTTACTAAAAAAGCCCGCACGCGAGGGCATTGTTGGTAATCGCAAAGCCCTCTCTTATAAAAAGCTCCCACAAGCGGTTGAAGTTGGTCAAACCTACACATTTTATATACGTATAAACGTGGCTGCTTTTCCTAATAACCACGCTTTTGGGTTGAGTAACCTTACTCCAGAGTTAATTAATAAACATGCGTACGATGCGTTTGAAACAACGCTTCGCGTAACCGATAAAACAGAATCCAACGGTCTTGTAAACGATGGCGCATTAATGGTTAAAACCGACAGCGGATATAGCAATATTCAAAACTACACTACCAAACAATCGGCCAAGCCACTGCAAACAAATACCTGGTACGACGTATGGTATGTTGTTAATAACGCAGCGGCGTCAGAGCAAGGTCAACAATACGATGTTTATGTAAAAGGCGGTGAATTTAGCAAGCAAACACTGGTGTATAAAAATGCACAATTTAGAATGAAGCGTGAACAACCGCTTATTTACTTTTTAGCTAACTGTAATACAGGTCCAGTTAAAAAACCTTATGGTAATGGTGGCCTCAAATATGACGATTTATATATGAGCAAAGGAATAAACCTAAATAATCCAATGCTATAAAAACAAATAAAGCACTTTTTAAAATATTAAATTATATTAATAACGCTCTACCATATTCACAATTAATACATTACAAACCTGCATTTAAAAATACTTAAATGGTATGATACCCACCATTATTTGCCATTTAAGTTTTTAAAATGTATCGATTATTTGAAAAAATGACAAAAGCATTTCCTGAGGATCAACCTACTCAGCCGCCTTCGACTTTATTTGCTTTTTGTCGTCACTACACCAAAGGAATGGAACTGTCGTTGGTGCTTATGTCTATCAGTGCCGCCATGCTCGCTATTTTAGAGGTTTCTTTATTTAGCTATATGGGGCAGCTTGTTGATTGGTTAACCGCCTACACACCCGAAACCCTATTTGTAGAGCAAAAGTCAGAGCTTATCAAAATGGCTGTAGTGCTATTATTGGTATTGCCCGTAGTCGTATTTTTTCATTCTGCTATTTTGCACCAAGCATTACTGGGCAATTACCCTATGTCGATTCGCTGGTTAGCGCATCGTTATTTACTGCGCCAAAGTGTGAGCTTTTATCAAAATGAGTTTGCCGGAAGAATAGCCACCAAAGTATTGCAAACCTCTTTAGCCGTTCGCGAAACAGTGACCAAACTACTCGATGTATTAATGTATATTGTGGTTTATTTTGGCTCAATGGTATTTTTAGTTGCCGAAGCCGATTGGCGCTTAATGATTCCGTTACTCGTTTGGTTAGTTTTATACATTTGCGTACAGCTTTATTTTGTACCGCGCCTTAAAAGAATAGCTAGCTCACAAGCCGATGCGCGCTCAGAAATGACCGGTCGAATTGTTGATAGCTACACAAATATTTCTACTATTAAATTGTTTTCGTATACCCAACGTGAAGAACAATACGCAAAACAAAGCATGGATGTATTTTTGCAGCCTGTGTACAAACAAATGCGTTTGGTAACCAGCTTAAACTTTGTTATTCAAAGCTTAAATTATTTATTAGTATTTTCGGTTACCGCTGTATCACTTTATTTATGGTCGCTTAGTGCAATTAGCGCAGGTGCCATTGCAGTTGCTGTTAGTTTAGCGCTTAGATTAAACGGTATGGCGCAATGGATCATGTGGGAAATAAGCAGCTTGTTCGAAAACATTGGTACCGTAGCCGATGGCATGAAAACACTTTCAAACCCTATTGAAGTTGCCGATAAACCAAATGCCGATACGCTTAACGTAAGCCAAGGTGCCATTGAGTTTAGCAACGTACACTTTAACTACGGTAAAGCAGCAAACGAGACTAATCGCAGCCCAGTAATGGACGGTTTAAATTTAAACATTAAACCTGGCGAAAAAATTGGTTTAGTCGGCCGCTCTGGCGCAGGTAAATCAACGCTTGTTAACTTATTACTGCGTTTTTACGATACTGACTCAGGAACAATAAAAATTGATGGACAAAACATCACAGACGTAAGCCAAGAAAGTCTACGCCGCTACATTGCAATGGTTACGCAAGACACTTCCCTGCTTCATCGCTCAGTAAAAGACAATATTTTGTACGGTCGTCCCGATGCAACACAAGACGAAATGATCAACGCGACCAAACAAGCTAAAGCTCTTGAGTTTATAAACGACTTAGTAGATAGCAAAGGTAACAAAGGCTTTGATGCACAGGTAGGCGAACGCGGTGTTACACTTTCGGGTGGTCAACGCCAGCGTATTGCTATTGCACGTGTACTTCTTAAAAACGCACCAATACTCATACTCGACGAAGCCACAAGCGCACTCGACTCAGAAGTAGAAGCAGCAATTCAGGCAAGCCTTGATGATTTAATGACAGGCAAAACAGTAATCGCCATAGCGCATAGGCTCTCAACCATTGCACAAATGGATAGATTAATTGTACTTGATGATGGCGGCGTGGTTGAGCAAGGCACTCATGAAGAACTAATCGCTAAAGGCGGGATTTACGCTGCTCTTTGGACTCACCAAACGGGTGGGTTTATAGGGATCGATTAATCGTATAGACCAAAACAGTTATAGCCACTATGTATTATAAAGTTTGGTTTTATCACTGCGCGATTATTTCACTCATCTTTTCGCTGTTGTCTCGTAATGCTTTAACGGCTAATTGAACTAAAAATAAAAACGAAGATGCCCTACACGCTCTTCGTTTTTTAGTTATTACAAACGTTTTATTTAAAACTATAAAGAATAAAAACAGCTCTCGAATGCTTTTCATCCAAGCTTATAAGCAAAGGTGCGTAACTTATTAAGGCTTTAATAAAAGTAGTTATCAGTACCTTATTTAAGCCCAAACATCGACCTTTCCTTGATTAAGTTTAGCCAATTATATACCATCATCGTCTTATAAAAATTTACGGATAGTTAACCTCTTTATGGAAAAAATACTTTCTCTACTTTTGCTTTGCGCATCTTTTCAGTCTTTTGCTGACACCGCTTATATTGGTGTAGATTATGTTTTACCTGAAATCACAATTAATAACGAAGATACAGAACCTAAAGCAGCAGCACTGCGTTTAGGCGTAAGTAATAACAATATGGCTTTTGAAGCCCAATATTTAACTTCTTTAAGCACTGATAATATTTATAATATTGAGTTCGACATAGAAGAAAGTGTTGCCTTGTTTTTTGTTATGCAATCAGATGTTGTTAATGGCTTTGGCTTAGACGCTTCTTTAGGGTATGCACAAACAAACATTACAGTTGCCGGTCCAGAAGAAACAATTAACGGCGATTTTCAATATAAAGGTTTTGCTTGGGGACTTGCCATACATCAAGATATTCCTTACATAGACAACACCCAAATTAGACTTGGTTATCAATCTTTGTACAACAAAGATGATATTGAAATTACAGCTATTTCTCTTGGTTTTACATACCAGTTTTAGTCGTCCGTATATAATAAAAGGCATTTCCCTAAAATGGCAAAACTTAACACCCTCCCTAAATTATCAGTTATCGCGGTCCTTTTAACAGGTATCGTTGGTTGTGGCTCTGATAGCGAATCAGCCGACTTAGTAAAAGCAGTTACACTGGAAAAACTTCGTACTGAAGGCACTATTATAGAATCAGTCACTATTGAGAACGATCAAACTCGTTTAAGAGCCGGCGAAAAACATCAACTTAGTGCAACAGGTCTTGATAGTAACGGCGAAACGCGAAATGTTACTAATGAGCTAACTTGGACCTCAAGTAATACCGATATAGCAACCGTGAGTAACAGTGGTTTAGTAACTGCTGTCGCTAACTTATCAGCTAATCAAGGTATAATTACAATTACAGGCACTACCATTAATGATATTTCTGGTGAGGGCGAAATGTCGATAAGCGATGAAGCTGTAACAAGCATACAATTAAAACAAGCATCGCCTGAAACCGGTAATATTAATACCTGCATTAATGCAAACATTAATGGCGATGTTACCTATGCTGACGGTTATATCTCATTGAGTACGGTAAAAGACATGAGCTTTGTTTTAGACGATACCACTACGGCTTCTATAGATTCAGATGGTACTTTATACACCTCAGCAGCCGAAATCGAAAATACGTCCATCACCGCAAAAATTAATGACATTACAGACCAATTAATAGTTACAGCTGATCCCGTTAATTTAGAAAACATTGATGTATTAGTTAATGGTGATTCAACAGACATAATTACATTAAACGTCGGGTCGCGTTTACAAGTTAACGCACAAGCGAGCTTAGTAAATGATGAATCGGCTTTTGATATCAACTCTACAATAAGTTGGTCAGTTCCAAATACAAATAACGTCGGTATTACTACTGAAGATAGTGAAAATGTTACTTTGTTTGCTTTGAAGCCTGGTGTTACTCAATTAATTGGTACTTGTGGTGGCAAACAGCAAGTAGTAGCTGTAGAAGTGACTGGTAGTGCAACTCTCGATAGCATTCAAATTAATGATGGCGAAAGCCCGCTAGTATTAGAACCATTGCAAACCATTGATTTAACACTTACAGCTAACTACTCTACTTCGCCTTCTAGCTTAAATGTTACTGAATTTGCTGATTGGAGCCTCAATGGTAGTGATATAGTGAGTGCTGAAATAATTGACCCTGGTACTAATCAGGCACTCTATAGAATAACGAGTACATCAAGCGCTAATGGTACAGCTATTGTGTCGGTAACCTACGACGGCATAATCAGTAGTACACAAATTAATATTGAATAAGTTAGGCATCTAATTTTATAGTCACTAATTTACAAAATTAATTAGCTATTACAACATAAAGTAAACTGCTAAAAAAAGCGAAGGAGCAATTAAGCCCTTCGCTTTTTTGTTATTTTAATATCACTTATTATCCCAACTCAAAAACTAACAAATTAGTTAATTAAAAAATGATATATAATCTAAGCAATTAGCCTCAAGCCAATCATTACCAGCATAACCACATTTGCAATCACACCAATCAAAAAGAAGTAACTACGTGGACTAGGATTTTTCTCAGTTGCTATCATGTAGTACAAAGTCATATGAATCAAACGGGCTATAACGTAAATCCATACACATATTGCAAAAATCGGGCTTTGGTAATTAATTACAAACGCAAATAGCACTGTACCTATAAATAATGCGCTGTTTTCAAGTGTGTTATGAAATGTTCTGTGTGCCCTAAATATAAAGCTGTCATGTGATAAATTTTCGTCAATTTTACCTGGTACGGCATTAGGCTCTTTTGCTTTGCTAAAGGTAGCAACGGCCCACTGTATAACCAGCATAATTAGATAAAAATAAAACGCCAAATAGGCAGAAAGTGCAACTTCAGTCATTATTAAATCCTTTGTTTGTTATATAACTATTTAAGGATGCAATTTTAAGACCTAAATTAATACATTGATATATAACAAATAAATGAAATTTACCGTTTAATAAATGTAAGTAACTCATAGCACTGTAAAAAATTTACTTAATCAAAACTCAACGTATTTCAAATATTATGTGTAATATTTTTTATTCAGATCTAAAAAGCTTAAATTCTTCTAGCGAGTGCTCCCAAACAGACACTTTATTGCGCCCCAACGATTTAGCTTCGTAGAGTGCTAAATCAGCTTGTTCTATTAACTCAAAAGGTGTTTTAGCATTAAATTTAATGGACGTAACACCAAAACTACACGTTACAGAAATACCATCAAAATGTGTTTTTTCTACTTTATTACGCATGTTTTCTGCAATTTGCATTGCCTGCAGTTGAGAAGTACCTGGTAATACAATACAAAACTCCTCACCACCAAACCGAGCCGTTATATCATCTTCACGAGCACAACTTTGAAGTACCTTAGCAACCCCACATAAAACAGAGTCGCCAATACAATGTCCGTAAGAGTCGTTAACGCTTTTAAAGTAATCAATATCGACCATTAAAATACAATACTCATTAAGTTGATCTAACTCAGAAAAATCACGATTTAAAACTTCAAATAAAATACGACGATTATAACAATCGGTTAAAGGGTCTCTTGCTGCCAAATAATCTAATTCTCTATTTCTTTTTTTAGATGCAGTAAAACTTCGATAAATAAATAAAACAAAGGCGAGGCATATTGCTAATAATAGCGCTAATGCGATACTTGCATATTTGTTTTTTGCCAACTCGAGTTCTGAAATAACCCGCGCTTGGCCTGAGTTTTCAATTTCACTGTTTTTCTTTGCGAGTTCTAGCTGGTGGAATTTTTCTCTTTCCTTTAACGACTCCAACTCAATTTCCATTTTATAAGAATGCAGATGTGCTTTTTCTAATGCGACTTTGTTTTCTTCTTTTTCATTTTGGAGAATTTCGATCAGTGCTATTTCTTTTTCAGCGAAGCTTAGTGATTCTGCAATATTCCCTCGTAATTTTTCTGCTATTCGCATTTCACGATAAGCATAGAGAGTGTGTAATTTAGAATCTATTTGAGCCGACAAAGCGAGCGACTCTTTAAGTAAGTTAACAGCCTCATCAGTGTCATTACCAATAAGAGCTGCAGCTAAAGGAATAAGAGATTTTATTTCATAAAGCGGACTCCCCGTTTGCCTTGCTAATAATAAGGACTCTTTATAATACTCCAAAGCCTTACTTTTATTTCCTTGGCCATTATAAATATTAGCGATGATTCGTGCAGTTACAGAGATATACGACGTCAGGTTTTCATGTTTGTATGTTGTGTAAGCATTTTGTGCAAATTGCATAGCGGAATCATAATTACCAGACTCAAAATTAATAACAGCCATTTCTCTTAATGCAGAAGCAAGGTTTTTTTCATCCACCTTGCCTTTTTGCAAATTAATTGTAAGTTCATAAAAAAATTCAGCTTGGTCATATTGTTTTAACCGAGTATATATAAACCCCATCTGGTTAGCTGTTTTGGCAATACCAAGTTCATCATTCACTTTTTTGTAATATAAGTACGCATCACGTACATGCTTAAGCGACTTTTCATACAAGCCAATATGACGATAAATGATCCCCGCACCCAGTGATGCTTTCGCAAACCCAACTGGGTCATCAATACTTTTTTGTATCTCTAAGCCTTGAGTTGAGTAATCAAGTGCTAAAACTAAATTATCTAAATAACGCTGGGCCTCTGCTAACGTGTTTAAGGTACGCGCCATCAATTTTAAATCATCCAAGCTGGTGTATACTTCTAAAGCTTTTGTATAAAAGTGTGCGGTTTGCTCTCTATTTTTAAGACGATTGTAAGACTGAGCAAGTTTTTTGTAAGTTTCACCTAAGTGCTTCTGTATTTGGTTATCTTTACTTGTAAGGTGTTTTACTGCAGATAAATATTGTACATTAGCGTCGTGATATTTCTTTTGTTTATAAAGCATATCGCCTTTAATAATAAAGACTTGAGCTATAAAAAAGTCGTCAGCGTAATTTACTGTTAAAGGTAATATAGTTTCAATTTCTTTATTAAGCTCTAAATAGCGTTTTTCATCTAATAATATTTTTATACAATTTAAGGCTGACTTTATTTGGTTACGAGTATCATTTAATTTACCGTAACTAATTGAGGATTCGTGAAAATGATGTAATGACTTATCAATGTTATTATTTTTTTGATACGCTTGACCTAACAAATTATGTAGCTGTGCGGTTAACTGTATATCGGCATTTAGCTCAGCCTCAGACAACATTTTCTTACTTAATTCAATACTCATTATTACATCAGTATCAATAAGCAATTCAGCCCTTTTTAATAAACCTATATTAGTTTCTTTGGCTACAATATCTGGAGTGACTTCTTGCGCGTAAGCAAAACTTAAATTAAAAAAAACAATAAAAAACGATGCGCATATTAAAGACCTAGAAGGGAATGCTAGGTTTGTAAAAAGAACTTGTTTATGGGAGTTAAAGCTCCCCTTTAATCTATGGTATGAGTAGGTATAATGTTCCATATTTGCCGTTTTATTTTTAGTTTTTATTTCAATAATAAATATGTGAAAACAAATACAACGCATTTGCTTTGCCAAGTATTTACGTATTTATATCTTAGTCAATAAACTCAATGTGCTATTAGTAATAGTGTTTACTAGCATCAACAGGTAGCTTTTACATTATATATACCACTAATTAGCGATTACTTATAATTAATGTTAACTGCAAAGAATAATACTAAATAGTAATTATTCTTTATCTCAGTTAAATTTTGAGACCTGACGCATTTTATTAATTTAATAATACTATTTCAATACAATCTCAATGTTGTTGTTCGCGAAAATTGCACACACTTTTATGTAAGTTATACACCTAGTACCTTAAAATTTAGTATATTATTTTTATAAATCAACTCTAAACTACTAATTAGCTTAGTAGATTTTTATAAATAACAGCTAAAAACAGTAAAAACTTTGAATAATTTACACTTAGAGTTTTGAGTCGTACAACAAATAGATTTAAAAAGCCTATTTATACTTAAAATAGCAAAATCTTCATCTAAAAAAGCTTTAATATTCAAATGATTAGTTAAATATGTATTTCTTATGACTAACTTCAACGTTTGGTGGTTTTTTATATTTGTTAAAGTAATCATAACCTTCTTTTAGATTAAGCCAAAAAGAGTACCATTTACTTGATTGATGTTTTAATAAAAGCTCACTATCAAGTTTAAACGGAAACGAGTGAACCCTAAAAAATGGTTGCCCTGACTTTAATGCTGCAGCACCAAGTGCGTAAATTTCATTTATGTATTCATCAGTCATCGCATAACACCCGATAGAAACGCAGTCTCCATGAACCATCAATGCACTCCCTGTTCGGTTGTGTATACGGTCGTATTTATTTGGAAAGCCCAAATTAAATGATAAGTGATAGCTACTCCAAGGGTTAAGCCTATTGGCATTCACATAATAAAACCCCTCAGGGCTTTGATTATCACCTTCTTGTAATTTTGGTCCAAAATTTCCCGAGAATGTACAAATTTCATAATTTTTAAAGTTTATATATGTACCGTCATCCGACTCAACCCATACTTCAAGAATACCTGGATCTTTGAATATTCGAATAAATATAGGTGCACCATATTTAAGACCTTTATTTGCCAGCTGCTTTTTTAATGCTGGCTCTACCATTGATATCGCTTTTTCAGAACGTGCACTTGTAGGGAGTTCAGACGCAATAGAGCCATACGTAAAAAAAGTAGACAGTGCTAACATTATTAATTTTAGTTTATTCATAATTCAGTTCAACTACCTTGGAGTAGCAATATAATAAGTAAATTATCGTGCCGCATAAGACATTTCAAATAGTATATCAATACCAGTAACCAACACTAAAGCTAACAACAAAGCTGCAAAAGCTTTCCCAAGTAAAATACTCCCTCTCTTAAATCCATAACATTTATAAGCATAATATGGTACGCCAACACCCCCTAACAAAGCGCAAAACAATGGTTTACCACCTGCATCCTTAATATTATTCTCTTTCGCATGAGCTCTACACCACATAAATAAAAGCACCCCAATAATAGCTATATGTAGGAAATATGTAACGTCGACCATATTTCTAGAGTAGAGAAAATATGAATCAATTACAGCTGAAACTAAAAAAGAAATGATTAATGCTAGAGCAATTTTATGCGAAGATTTCATATTATCCATTATGACTAACGAGGTTGTATAACTCACCGCCTTACAAGCGAATGACGTAAGTTAGACGTAATGCAAACTAAAAACTTTACTAAAATGGTAGTAAATCGTGTCGAGATTCATAACTTGCTTAAATATACTTTAGGGTAACTCGCCCAACAGACTAAAAATAGTGATTAAACGAGTTATTTAGATTATTACATCTTAATAATCATAGAGCTTGTTACTGCTTAGTTTTGCTTTTTAATAAATCAGCTATTTCATGCCAACCCATCATATTAGCTAATTCAATTGCACTGTGCCCATTTGAATTACATAGTTGTGGATCTGCGCCATACTTTAACAACAGTGAAACTGTAATATAATTACCGGCTAAAGATTCTCTATGAAGCATTGTCCAACCATTTTCATCAACACTCGTCGCTACTGAAGGGTTTGTTTGAAGAGTTTCTTCTATTTTTGAGGCCATATTAACACTCATAGGGTGTTCTAATATTTTGCTAGGGGTACCGCTTTCAGTATTAATCATTACTTCTTGTGGTTTATTTTCACCACTGGGTGTTAATTCAATTTCACTAGGGTTACCAAAATCTAATCCCCATGCATTATCATGTTGATTTCTTTCTTGCTCAGACATTCTCAAACGCATTAAATTAACGGTATGCCCGCCATAAACTTTATTATCAATAACATACATCCAATCCCCAATATCGCTTACAGGAATATTAACCACATCACCTGCAGACACATTTGAAGCCCAATTAGGTTCATTCATTAAGGTACCTGTTACATTTATTCCATCAAAATCAATATCGCCTATCCACATGTGCTCAAAGGGAGGTACGCCATCGCCTTTATCTGTTTTAAAAGCAACCTTAACAATTGATAAATCAAGACCAGGAACTATTCGTCTTGATTCCCAAGCGAGCTCTCTCCAAAAATACTTAAACGTATCTCTTGCTGCCCTGCTCACGTTTTCCATTTCGCTGTCGTTACTGAAAAATAAAACCTGTTTATCTGTCATTTAATACTCCTTATTTTAAAAGTCATTTAATGTATCAAAAAGCGGTGCTTATAATTTTACAAGTCGCTAAAGAGATAACCACTCATTTTTGAAGCCTTTTCTGGCTATAAGTATGTGCGAAACAATCATACCAACGAGAGGTATAATAAACATAGATATGAGCGTTAATAACACCCATAAAATCCAATTCGCCTTATTTTTTGAAGCAACAATTCCCAAAGATACCAAGTAAAAAGCCAGTAATGATCCTGTATAAATACCTAGCTCTAACTCTTTATTTAAAATCGATACTGTAATCACCGTAATGATAGACACAAGTAAAATGGTTAATATTGAAAACCATACTCTGTTATTGGTTTTGTATTTTTTGAAATCTTCATCGCTCAGCAAAATTTTTTGACTGACTACATTTTTAATCATTTCTACAATCCCTATTAAATACAACTATAAAAACACCATAAACAGTGTTAAAAATATAACTTTAATATCAAACACTTATAAAAAATTCAAATTATTATGTATTACAATTACCTTCTTATTGCTTACTTCTCTATCCGTCCACGGATACAAAACAACAGAATAAGCATTCTCTTGTGTTTTATTTATGCTAGATATTATTAAATTTGTGCCTTTAATAATGAGTATTTTACCGCTAACAAGCTCTTTGTACCCGTTTGTGTCTTTACTATAATACAACTCTAAAACAGAATCATTTTTTGTGACTAACCAGCCATTTCCGTACTCAGTGTTAAACTGAGTAACATAAGTATGCTCGCTAATTTTGATTGGTTGCCACATATTAAAAATATCATCTTTAATATCTATGACTTCATTAGGTTTACATACGTTGTCTTTACTTATTTTTTCAACAATAATTTTTCCACCTTCACTGCACAAAACATACGATTGTTCAGTGAAAGATAAACTAATAACTTCCCGAACAAAGTCACTAGATGCACGCAACTCTCTGCGCTTTACTTCAATACCTTTTTCATCTATTTGCCTGTGTAACCAAGTAAAGCCATGATGAGACAATAAATGAATTTCGTTATTTTCAACAAATATTTTATTTTTGTTAGGTAATGGCACTTTAATATTATGTTTTTTCTTTAGCGCTTCGTTTTTAAATTCCATTGCCAACAATTTATCTGGTTTTTTATCATCATATATTTCAACATCATAAAAAATCGAAAATTGATTTGAAACACCAATAAAGTTACCCGCAAAAGGTCTATTCCCTTTAGGTAATTTAGTGTTTTTTCTATTAAAAAGTGGAATGCTAATTTCTAATTCTTTGTTAGGATCATAAGGCACAATCGAAACATAATTATCTAAAGTTGGACTTAAAAATAACGTGGGTAAAATACCATCATCTTCAATAAAGCTCTTAGAATTTCCAGCAGTATCTAAAATGGTATAAATTAGCTCATACGCTCCGCATTTTTTATAAACATAATTCACGAGTAACGTTTTACCGTTACAACAAATACTTCCATGCGTTGATATACCATGCGAAGTGATTAATGTTGTTATTTCAACAAAATCAAAGCTTTGTGTAGATGAATCAAAAACGGTAATTTGATTAATATTTTCCATTTTAAGCTAATATTCCATTTGTATTTAAATAGCAGTAAACCGTTCAATTTATGCAAAATAGTTCTACGATCTTAATGTTAGCGTCACTAATACCACACCATGATCGGTAGTTAAGTCATCACGCTCGTACTCAGGGTTTATTAAGTGACGATCGTAAGTTTTATAGTCGCTTACTTCAAAAAAACTTCCAAGGTAGCTGGCATCAAACTCACTTGATAATAAAATATAATCAAGCACCGAGCTGCTCGCGCCATAGTAATGTGTAGGCGCCCTTAACGGAATTGCCTTTGGAGCATCTATATTTTTGGTGTTTACACAGCTTGCATCAATAATGCTTTCGCCATCACTTAAAATTGCTTCATCTGAAACAACGTTTTCAGCTAGCGATTTGCCTGTAATAGTTTCACTTGTAGCAGCTTCACTTTTAATCGCTTCATTAAGAGTTGCTTCATCAGCACTCAAATACGATTTAACAAATAAATCCCAAGAATCATTTAAGCAATATTTAGCAAGGTAGGTTTTAGCGTCAAACGCAGGAGCAAAACGTAGCGTATTAGTAAGTAAATGACTGAGCACACCATCAGCTAGGTCGTTATTAAAATCGCCCATTAGCACCATGGGTTGCTGCGTAGCTTCGCGCCTAGCAATCATTTCTATCATTAATAACGTAGCTTCACTACCACGCTGAACAGTAGAACCCCAACCGCCCGCTACATTCGATTTTAAAATCTCAATTATGTTCTTTTCAGGCGAACGTTCTTGTAAAGGATCGGCTGAAAGCTCTTTACTGTGTTCACCAACTTCAATCATTGGGCGCTTAGATTTAAAATGCACCACATAACAATCGGTATTACCTATATGCGGCAAAGTAATGGTAGCTCTTAGTACCTTGCGGCTAAATATAAAGTCACTATTAAGCCCAACAGTACTGGCAAGTTCACTATCGTGCTCGACCGCTGCTACTTCAACTATCGGGTATTTAGCGGCAATCGCCACTACTGGGCGCTTATAAATAAAGTCGTCAATCACTTCTGGCGCATCTACCACCGCAAAGTAATTATAACCCTGCCCGCCCACTAACTCTTTTAACGAGTCAATACTAAACACTTCCTGAAAACCAATTACATCAGGCTCGTGCTCTGTTAAGTAATCAACAATCCAACGCTGCTTTTTAGCCCACTGCTGCGCGGTATAAATTTTCTCAAATTCATAATATGCATTGGGCGGCTCAAGGTAATTAAACAGGTTAAATGTGGCTATTTTAAGTTGGGTGTTTAAAACTACAGACTCAGATGAGTTTTCAGAGCTTATTGCTAATGATTTATCTAGTGATTTAAGATTACTGATACAGTTGCCTATTAAAAGTATAAAAGTACTTGGGTATAAAAACAGTTCGAATTAATGATAATACACTCAGCTGATTTGAATTAACATCGAGCTAAACAACTCAACTAAATAAATTTCAATTTATATTAACTCATATAGTTTACCTTTTAACGGCTCATCTTTTTTTATATCACCCAATAAATAGCATTCATGCGCCTAAACAGATAAAATTCGCGGCAATTAAATATGAGCGAAAAAGTGAAACGTTGTTATGAGTAGAAAGATTGAATTATTAGCCCCTGGCGGTGATGTAAATGCGGTTAAAGCCGCTATTGTAGCCGGCGCTAATGCGGTTTATTGTGGATTAGATACCTTTAATGCCCGAAACCGTGCCTCTAATCTTTCGTTTGACGAACTTAACGGCGCACTTCGCTTAGCACATGAATACGGTTGTGAGATTTTTTTAACGCTAAATGTAGTTATATTAGAGCATGAAATGGGTGCGTTATTTAAACTACTAAACCAGCTAGTTAATACAACGCTTGATGGCATTATTGTGCAAGATTTAGGGTTGTTCAATATAGTTAAAAAGCACTTTCCCACCTTACACATTCACGCATCAACGCAGTTAACGACCCATAACGAATCGCAAGTTGAATTTTTAGCGCGCATTGGTGCTACACGTGTAAACTTATCGCGCGAGCTCAACTTAACCGAAATTAAAATATTGACTGATGTAGCGCACAAATGCGATGTATTAACTGAAGTATTTGTACATGGCGCATTGTGCATAGCGTTTTCGGGGCAATGTTATTCAAGCTCAGTAAGTGTGGGTAACTCAGGTAACCGTGGTCGTTGCTCGCAAGCATGTCGTGACGAATACGAGCCAACCGCTATGGGTAACAAACACCCATTAAACTTAAAAGATAATTCTGCCTATTTTGATTTACCCGAGCTGGTAGCCGCAGGCGTTGACTCGCTAAAAGTAGAGGGTCGAATTAAAGGCGCTAACTACGTACACACGGTTATTGATAGCTGGCGTAAACAAATAGACACTTTTGTGCAAACCGGTAACTTAATTGAAGACGATTCGAGTCTTTATAAAGTATTTAACCGTAACTTTACTAATAAATTTTTAACCGGCGACATGACCAAAAACATGTTTACCGATAACCCACGCGACCATAGCTTTGATCACGCTAACGAAAAAAACAACGCAATTTCGGTTGTGCAAATTTACGATGCACAGCAAGAGCTTTCTACTCAAAAAAGTGAAATTGATTCGTTAGTTAAAAAGAAAATTGAATTTTTAGATATTTCAAAACGCGAACTTACATTTGAGTTTTCGGGGCAATTAAATCAGCCATTTACGGTTAATGTAATTATTGAATCTAAAAACGAAACTATGTTAGCGGGCTCAGAGTTAACGAATGCCGAGCCTAGTCAGCGTTTTGAAGTGCAATCGCAAATGCTAATGCAAGCTGCTGATAAATCGGTAGTTGATATGGATGCAATAGAAAAACGCTTTAAAACGTTTAGTAATGCAAACTTCAACATTAAAAAAATGGATTATTCAAACTTAGGCGACAACTTAACCGTGCCGTTAAGTATTCCGTTTAAAGAACTTGCCCGAATTAAAAAACAGGTCGCGTTTTTATTAAATGAAGGCAAAGACGTAATTGCCCCTGTTGAATTACCTAAACTGGTAAACCACGAAAAAGAAGATAAAAACAAAACCACACTGTCTATTTTAATATCGGACATAAAAGACATTTACCTATGTGATTTAAGTAATGTAGACGTTTACTTTAAATTACCTGAAAGCTTTAGAAAAAATAACGACGCGTACATTAATATATTTTTAGAGAACCCACAGTTAATTCCGTACTTTCCGGCTGTGATGATTGGCAAAGACTTTGAAGAAGCCGTGCGCTTACTTGAAACAGTAAAACCAAAACTTATAATTAGTAACAATACAGGTGTTGCCTTTAAAGCAGTGGAGTTAGGTATTGACTGGATTGCAGGCCCGTTGCTAAACACTACAAACTCATATGCATTATTAACGCTGCAAGAAGATTTAAATGCTAAAGGTGCGTTTATTTCAAACGAGATTAACAAGCAACAAATGCGCAGTATTAAACGCCCTAACAACTTTAAAATGATGTACAGCATTTATCATCCAATACTAATGATGACCAGCCGTCAGTGTTTTTTCCAACAAACCGTAGGCTGTAAAAAACCACGTATAGACGCAAGCTGCATGCTTAGCTGCAAAAAAGAAACAACGGTCACTAACGTTAAAGGGATTAGCTTTGCTATTGATAAACAAAAAGGCGGATACCCGAGTATTTATAACCATGAGCAATTTTTGAATATGGATATTGTGACCGATTACGCCGACAAGTTTGACGAGTTTTTTATTGATTTGACCGACATTGGTTCAGGCGATAAAGACAAACTCGATAAAGCCGTATTATTAGAGCATTTTCAAAATTTAATAAGTGGGCAAACACAAGCCCAAGATCAATTAAATCAAATGGTAAAAATACAAACACGCCAGCAATATGTTGAAGGCTTAAACAGCTAAGGTAAGCATTAAAATGACACTGCCATTATTATATTCATTACAACACTGCCCTTACGCAATGCGTGCAAGAATGGGGATTTTAATGGCAGAGCAACAAGTATTACTACGCGCTATAAAAACTAAAAACAAACCACCGCACCTTTTACAAATATCGCCAAAAGGCACGGTGCCTGTTTTATTATTACCTAACAACCAAGTAATAGATGAAAGCCTAGACATTATGCTGTGGGCTTTAAAACAAAATGACCCACATAATTTACTCCACTCTCACGACCCGTTAGCACTTGCGCGTATGCTTGATTTAATTAAGCTAAACGACACACAATTTAAGCCAGTGCTCGAAAAGTATAAGTTTTATGCTCGCACAAAAGATATGGCACACCTTTATTACCAAACAGCATGCGAAGAGTTTATTAAACAATTTGAAGCAAAGCTAACTACTCATAAATACCTAATGAGCGATGAAAAAAGCCTAGCCGACTATGCACTACTTCCGTTTATTAGGCAGTTTGCCCGTGTAAACAAACATTGGTACTTACAAAGCGAATACACACATGTACGCGCGTGGTTAAACGAATTTTTGCAAGCTCCTATGTTTACCAAAGTAATGGCTAAATATGATTTGTGGATGGATTGCGGCGAAGAGTTTTTATATGGCGTTAAAAAACCTTAACTTAGCCTTTGTTTTATAGGAAATTATATTTCTATAGTTGACTAACCTGAACTCTGGGTAAAAGATTTACTAATGCATTGAATCATGTGATATTTAAATTTATTTTCTCGAGCCAGAGATTTTTAGTGAAAACAAGGCGAATTTGCGCGTCAATAGCTGGTCTATTGCAAGTAAATTCAACGTAGTTAGCGCTGAAAATAGCTGCTCGAGATAGATTTATTATCCAGAGTTCAGGTTAACTATAAAGCTAGGCATTGAATTATTCTCATCATCGAATTTAAGCCTATTATTTACGCTATACTGCCTTCCCCATTATTAACAAACGCTATGCATTATGAACTACTCAAACTTTGGCACTAAATTTACACAACCCAACGGCATTACCCAATTAATGGAAGACTTAGGCAGTGCTAAAAGCAGCAATAATCCCAATATTGTTATGCTTGGTGGCGGTAACCCCGCATTAGTACCGCAAGTTAATGAGGTTTTTTTAAGTGAATTACAAAAACTTGTTGCCAGTAATAAGGTATCGCAAGTATTTGGACTTTACGATGGTCCAACCGGTAACGACGAGTTTAGAGCAGCATTAGCAGGTCAATTAAGTAAAGAATATGCATGGGATATTAGCGCCGATAATGTAGCGTTTGGCAACGGCAGCCAAGCAAACTTTTTTGTATTGTTTAACATGTTTGCAGGCAGCATGCCTGATGGCAGCCATAAAAAGATTTTATTTCCACTCGCGCCAGAATATATAGGTTATGCCGACCAAGGTTTATCAGCCGATATGTTTGTTGCAGTAAAGCCTCATATCGAAATTTTAAATACAGGCGGTACATCAAAACAATTTAAATACATTATTGATTTTAAAGCGGTTGAGCAAATATTAGCTAACGACAGCAGTATTAGCGCGTTGTGCGTATCGCGCCCTACCAACCCAACAGGTAACGTAATTACCGACGACGAAGTAAAGCACCTTGATTTACTTGCTAAGCAATATGGCATTCCACTCATTATAGATAACGCGTACGGCGACCCTTTCCCAGGTTGTATTTACACTGATGCAAACCTAACGTGGAACTCAAACATTATTTTATGTATGTCGCTTTCAAAACTTGGCTTACCAGGTTTACGCAGCGGTATTGTGGTTGCAAACAATGAGATTATTAAAGCAATCGGACGTGTAAATGGCAGTATGGTTTTATCGCCAAACAGCATTGGACCAAGCTTAGTTACACGTTTAATTGACGACGGTGAACTACTCCCACTGTGCCGTAATGTTGTACTGCCTTTTTATCGTAATAAAGCACACATAGCGATTGAGTTGTTTGATGAAGTATTTGCCGATATGCCTGTTTACCTGCACAAAGTTGAAGGGGCATTTTTTATGTGGCTGTGGTTTAAAGATGCAAAAATGACAAGCGAAGCGCTGTATCAACAACTTAAAGAGCAAGACGTGTATGTAATTCCAGGTCACAACTTTTTTATCGGCATTGACGACAGCTGGGCGCACAAGCACGAGTGTATTCGTATTAACTACGCTACCGATGCAAATACCCTAAAAAAAGGCTTAGAAGCAATTAAAGCCGTTATGGCGTAAATTTATAAAACAGTGATTAAAGCTTACTATCGTGAGTTTTAATCACATCTTAAAAACCCGCTTATATAACCCCACTTAGCTTTATCAGGTAGATTGAGGCTCTTTTACTAATTTAGCTTTTAAGACCTTAGTTAACTTAGCAAAAACAAAACCACCCATGGCGCCTGCAAGTAATTGCGCATAAAATCCCCAGCCTCGCGCGCCCGCTATAATATGAATATTCATAATTGATTCAATGGCAATTAAAACAATAGCAAACGCCATAATGCCAGCAATAACAAATAGCTGAGTACTATATTTTTGAACCTTTTTATTAAGCTGTACCGTAACTAAAAAAGCGATGGCAAGCGCTACGGCAATAATAGCGCCATAGGTGGGTAATAAACCAACCCAATCATCAAGCGTTAAATTAATCCGATCGCTTAAGCTAACAACAACGCCTACATTAACTAATTGATTGACAACGTATTGGCTATGAAACAAGCTAGCAAGTGAAAATGTAAGTAACCAAGAAACTAAAAATGAAGGCAATATACGTGTTAAAAACAACATGGTTATCTCAATTTAAAATAAAGCTTTTCTCTTATGCAAGCCATGCTAGCAAAGGCTTGCCCCGTAAACAATGTATCTCTTTTTTTACTTTGCTTTCGCTTTTTTCGTTTTCTGTTAATGCAGGCGCTGCGTTACCAAATGAGCAATACAATACAAAAACACTTGCAACACAATTGCAGTCTCCGTGGAGCATGGTTGAACTGCCAAACGGCACATGGTTAATTACAGAGCGTGATGGTCACGTAGTTATCGTTAAAAACAATGCGCAATTAAGAGTAAAACTAGATCTGATCGGTTTATACGTTGCAGGCCAAGGTGGCTTGCTCGACATTGTGTTATCTCCAGATTATAACGACTCCAAAGAAATTATTTTTACCTACGCCCAAGGTGATGCTAACGCAAACAGGCTTGTTGTTGCCAAAACCACGTTTAATGGCAATAGCTTTTCAAAGCCTAACATTATTTATAAAGTAGCGACTGATAAAAATACACCGCAACATTACGCTGGTCGCGCCCTTGTATTACCCGATAACACCTTATTAGTTTCAACAGGTGATGGATTTGATTTTAGAGAGCAAGCACAAGTTATCACCAGCCAACTTGGTAAAATATTACGTATAAACTTAGATGGCACCATTCCAACAAATAACCCATTTATTAACCACGAAAACCCAAATGCACATGCTGTTTACTCACTTGGTCATCGTAACCCTCAAGGCTTAATTTATGATTACGATACACAGCAAATTGTTAGTCACGAACACGGCCCTGCAGGTGGTGACGAACTAAACTACTTAACCGCTGGCACTAATTACGGATGGCCTGTAATCACTTATGGTAAAGATTATTCGCAAGCGCGTATTTCACCATTTACCGAATATAAAGGCATGCAAAAGCCAAGCGTTGATTGGACGCCTTCAATCGCCCCTTCTGGTATGGCGTATTACGGCTCTAAACACGCCGCCTTCCCTTCATTACAACAACATGTGCTTATCACAACGCTAGTCGATAAAAAGCTCTACGCCGTTAATTTAGCAAATGGTGAATTTACGCAATCTCACGTATTTCCTGAGGCCGCAGGAAGATTAAGAGATGTGTTTGTTACAACTAAGGGGAATGTAGCGGTATTAACAGATGGTAAAGAGGCAAAGCTAATGTTGGTAATGCCGAATTAATTTGCATAAAAAAACTAACAATAAAACTAATGGCAAAAAGAAAGAGCTGAGCCAATTGTTACGCATTTTTTAATATCAAAAAAATCGAGTTGGTCGAAACTTTCTAATGGGCGATCCTATTCTTTTTTATAGCAATTTTTTAGCCTTACTAATATCTAATTCGTATTTGTTAATATTTGCATAAAACCTTGCAGCAGAAACTGCTTTATTAATATCTCCAAAATATACTTCATGCAAGCCGTCATTTTTATATTGAAGTATCATAAGATCATCTACCTTTTCGAGTGTGTTAGCAGATATAGCAACAAAACCCGTTTTTTGTGATGTAGTTTTAACACTGATTCTTCTCCCTGTTTTTGAGAGAACATCAAAACCATGTTGGTTTACAACATGTGAGATAGAACCGTCAATTATGAGTGCACAATAAAACTCACCTAAACGACCAATAAGGTGCCTTACTTCAGTTGGCTTTACACCCAACTTTTGAACTTCAAATCGAACTAAGGCTAAATATTTTTCATATAATTCTTTAATATTACTTAAAGTAAGTAAATCATCAAATTGTGCAATTCCTTTGCTATAACTATTATGTTCCCATGGTTTACATCGAGCGCATTCTTGAGTAAACAACCCATTTTTCTCGCCTTCCTGCTTTGTCCAATCACGTAGTGACTCGACATTAGTAGAACAAATTTTTATGTAACCTCTTTCAGTAAACCCACCCTCTTGAGCATTTCCTTGAAGTGTTGTTACATAACTGCAATCTGCGGTGTGAAGAACTCGATAATCTAATCGCTTACTTTTGGATGTATTAATAACAAACCCATTTGGATTCGACTGAATCCAATTAATATATTTATATTCATCATTGATAAATTCCGAAAAACTCATTAAAGCACTCCAAATGGGATAAAAAGGCTGTAGAGTAATTCCACAACCAAAAGTAATTAAAAAGCGAACCCTTAAATTAATCCTAAGTATTTAAAAAAAGGCTTTCTGTATCAGATCTTGATTTTTACTCATCTAACCAATCATCTACTCCACTTTCGCGTAGCTTTGTTGCAAAAGACGTTAAAGAACTCTATAACGTTAATTTAGATAATGGTGAATTAACGCAATCTCATATTTCCCCAAAAGCATCTGGTAGATTACGAAATGTGTTGGTGATGCACTGGTAATTTACATAGAATAGTCAACAGTAAAACCATAGGAAAAAAGAAAAAACGACTCTAATGTCATTTAATCAATTTTATAATAAACATGTTTTTCTTTGCGACCATCCAGAAATATTAAACAATTCCTCGACAAACTTGATCAGCTTTTTTTAACAAAGAAGGATTTCGATGCTTTCCATACATGCTAGCTATATATTCCTTTGCTAATGCTTGATCTATACCCGCTGCGGTAATATAAAGTGCTTTTTGACTATCTCCACGTAATAGTGCAAATTCATCAGAAATTTTTGCAAAAGAACGTTTTGCGACACCTATAACGGGTATTTCTTTATCTAATGCGTCGTAGAGATACTTCCCTAAGCCAGGTTGGCTTATACCATCTAAAAAAACGTAACCGTCAACCACTATACAACTTGGCTTATACTCAATCTCATTAAGTAACTTTAAAATACAAGGTAACTCTCTTTTATAAAAAGCCCCTGTTTCATATTCACATACATTACTTACGTTAGTTACTACTACGTTTGCAGCTTCACTGTCTTGCCAACCCTCAAACAACACACCAGCAACTGTTGCGCATGTTTCTTGATAATCGACATCTATTGCTAAAATCATATTATATCCCTATGAAATTATGTCCCTATGTGATTTTTCATTATTAAATTCAATATCACAATGTGGGTTTCGTATTTTTAATTCTTGCAGTATTGATGGTAACTTATGCAAGGTATACATTAAACTAAGCTATCTTAAACTAGACAGCCACTCCAATTGTAAACTAATCTGGCGCGCCACTAAATTTACTTTTTTGGGCTAAGAATTAACCTCTTTTTATACCTTTACTCGCGCGTCACACATTAAATAAGCCATTATCACTGTTAAGCCTAAATTACACGCATGAAAATGACTGCATAATGCAGTTGTGATTTGTTACTGAATAGTTTTACTGAGTAGTTTAAGTTTTATGCCAGTAGCTTTTCGCAGTTACTGATATTCGCTCGCCGCTTTCGGTTTAAATTTTCACAGTAACTTGCTTGTGAACTTGGCCTGCCTACTGGGCCATGAAATACACGCGTAAATTGTGTGGTGAGTTTTAACCAGTTTTCTGGAGAGATATTAACTCTTTCGAGTAAGGGTAAGTGTGTACTTTCAATATAACCGCGTTTGTCTTCTCGTATACAACGTCCTGTTAACTCAACAAGTCCAAGGTACGATTTAAGCTCAAACGGCAGCCCTTTTGGCATAATTTGACGTGACATGCCTGCAAAGCGCTGTAGTTGTTTTGGTTGCTTGCCATCCTTTGCATACGTTAAACGCTGTTTGATGCTGGTATGGTCTGACTCCTCTGGGGTGTTAGCCATTTTCGCTCTAATGGGGTTTAAATCGACATACGCCATGCAGGCCGAAAGGGCTGCTTCATCTAATAATGCTTGAGACGTAAATCGTCCCTCCCACAAAGTTGTATGGAACAACTTTGAACGCCTTAGGCGGCCCGAAGGGTGAGCGCCATGGATGGCAGCGAATAAAAACGGCCCGTGCAGTTATCTTCTTTATTTGCTCTGCGAGCAATGTTTTCATTTAACAACCGCATAAACCAGCTAATACTTGATAGGCGCGCGGTATTGTTTTACTCTTTGATTAAAAAAGATAAGTTCAGCTTTACTTAGCTTTTCACCCTGTATGTATTCTTGCGTAAGCAAAAAATAGGATGGTGTCACTATTATTCCACTTGGCAAGAATTAAGCATTTAAAAATTATTTTTTACCCCCATTACTGTTAAAATATTAGCAGTTGTTTTTATTGGTAAGGGGTCTGTCTCCAGTCGTGAGTTTTGTGTTAGCAATAGTGCAGTAGTCGCGATAAATAGTTAAGTGCTTATAAGCGTTAAACATTCAAATAATTAGTATCGATTTTATTAAATCTGTCATCTACTTAGGTTAATAACAAATAGCTGCCAAGTGGGTGTGAGTTTCATTTATTTATTGAAAGAAGTGATTTATGGCATTAGTGGTTGGTCAAAACATCTTAATTGAAAAGATTGGTTGTGTTGAAGTTAATTTTGCATGGCGTAGCTTGAAAAGTGACTTGAATTTGGCGATTCATGCCGTCGCTTTCTCTAATGGTGCTGTGCTTGCAGAGTCCCCTGTTGATCCCAAAAAGTGGACACAGCCTGATGCCGTAAATCAAGATAATTCTGGACGACATTTTACCATTCAGTTTCCACAACTTGCTTCAAAGGTTGATAGGATTGCTTTTTATGGTTTTTTACCTGAAAACAGTCATTATTCTTTAAAACAGATGAGCCATTTTCAAATTAGAGTTAACGATTTATCCCTCGGGCGATTAGCCAAAATGGATGTGCAAGCGTTTAATGAGACACATAAAGGTGTGTTGCTTTTTGAGTTTTATAAACATAACAACATGTGGAAGTTAGGCTATAAAAGTTTACCTTTGAAGACCAGTTATTTAACGACTTTAACCCAGTTAGGGATCCGTTTTATTAAGTCTGCTGCGTCTGGAGACTCAAAAGCTGCATCAATGCCTCAGCATGAAGAAAGTGAAGTAGAAACGGTGACTCATCCATTAAATAATAGTTTTATTGATAATGTTGAATTAAAAAAAGGTCAGAACTTATCACTAAGCGAGCACTTTAATCACTGCTCTGCGATCACCTGTAAACTTAATGTCGTGCCTAAAATTGATGATTTAGCATTAAATGTGGTCGCCATCAATCGTGATAATAAAGTCAATAATATTAAAGATTTTTTATATCACGAAAATACAATATTACGTGGAGAGGGGGTTAAACTCGATGATTCGGAGATTTCGATTAATATTGACCTCTTGCCATCAGATGTCACTAAAATTCAAATTTTAGTGACCAGACGAGCTAGCAGTAAGCGTATTAATAGTGCTGACTTTATTGAGTTGAGCTTGAGCAATACCTACACTGAACAAAAAATGGCAAAATATGTCTGCGAAACGACTGATAAAAATTATAATACGATGGTGTTGTTAAACTTTTATCGTCATCACAAAGGTTGGTCAATTCGAGCTGTTGGGCAAGGTTTTTCAACTGGTTTAGAGAAAATCGGAGAGCGTTATCAATTTTCACCCCCTAAATTACGTTATGTCCCTCCTCAAGCACCATTATCATCCATTTCATTAGAGCAAGAAATTGCAGCTTTTGAAGCAGAGAATAAAACGGCAGTAGATAAGCATAAAAAAATGCAGTCTTTATCTTATATGTTGATGGGGATAGCAGCATTACTTGTGCTGTTAACGTTTAGCCGTTTATTGTTTTTACCGCTTGCATGTTTATTAGGTGGGCTCGGATGGTATTTATTCCAGCGTGCTTCTAAAGCATTAAAGGCGATTCAAGATGAACGTTTTGAACGTTTAGTTTTAAATATGATCAAAGGCAATAACTATCAACTAACCCCCTTTGATATTGCGACTCACTGTCGAGTTAATATTGAAAGGGCAACAGAAATGTTAGACAAACTTTGTGGCCAGGGGCTAGGACATACTGCGATTAATAGAGAGGGTGCTATTTTTTATGATTTTTCTAGCCTTAAAAACTCAACGCGTTGATTTGCTTAAACATAAAGACCAAATGCAAAAATAACCCCCCCATTTTTTTATGTCTACGTTTTGAAACTTTTTTCTCTTCTTGATTCAAATACAAAAGCTCAACTCCTCGCTAATGACCTAACGAGCCTGTAGATTAACTCGTTTTTTTATTTATTTTTGTAGCATTTTACTCTCCCATTAGGTCTTCAAGTGATGGTGAATCTGGATCATATTTTTCATTTAAAAATGAATCCATCTCATCTTCTTTTTCCTCTATTTTCTTTAAAAAGAATTCATATGCTTCAGGTTGTAATATAACTCCTAAAACCTTTCCATTATCATCTTCGATAATGATATCTTCTCCCTCTAAAGGATCTGGGTTAATCACGCGATCCAATATTTGTTTAGGAAGCTCACTGCTTTTTATTTTCATCTGACTCTCCTTGATTTAGGATTAAAAGCTAACGAGCCTGTAGATTAACTCGTTTTTTATTTATTTTTATTGATAAACAAACCATAGCTGAGTTCCTATTTTGGTTCAATCGATTACTGTATTTTTACGCAGCATATAAAGAAGTGTTTAGTGTTGTTTAAATTGGCGTTTTGGACGGGATTACGAGTGGTTGAGTGGCTTTTATTTAGGTTAAAAGGGCTTTCCCTCATCAATGCATCGTGTTTTGCAGCTTTTCTATATTATGAACAAGGCAATACAGTTGCTGCACAATAAAGTGAAGGCATTCACTTTCATTTGACCTTGTAAGGTCAATTTATTCATGCCTTTATTCACCGTATCATTAAACTAGACAGCCACTCTAATTGTTTTATTTAAAGGAAAGCCGGTTCGATACAGTCGAGCCGTTTACCATTCTTTAATAAACAGCTGTCGTCGACCTATGGGGCTGTCTATTTTTGCTTTCATTTTATCTACATAGTTCAGCTTTTTGCATGATTCATTATTTATAATAATGCACTTTCATACTGTTTTTATTGACCTTTTTCGTAATAATTAGGATGGGTGTCATCCTAATTATTGCCATTCACTTTCATTTGACCTTGTAAGGTCAATTTATTCATGCCTTTATTCACCGTATCATTAAACTAGACAGCCACTCTAATTGTTTTATTTAAAGGAAAGCCGGTTCGATACAGTCGAGCCGTTTACCATTCTTTAATAAACAGCTGTCGTCGACCTATGGGGCTGTCTATTTTTACTTTCATTTTGTCTACATAGCTCAGCTTTTTGGGTGATTCATTATTTATAATAATGCACTCTTCATGCTGTTTTTGTTGGCTTTTTTCGTAATAATTAGGATGGGTGTCATCCTAATTCCTTTCATTAGGATGGGTGTCATCCTAATTCCTTTCAGCCTCAACGCCGCAATAAGCGGACTAAAAATTTGAGATAAAAGGAGCGAAGCGAACAGCCCCCACTTTTAGTCCTTGCTGATTTATTTGTTATGTACCTGTTGGCACCATTGCTTTTCCAACTTGATCTAAGTTTTTAATAAGTAGAAGTGCTTGCTGAGTAATATTATCCATTACATCAATATAATGTTGAAAACGTTCATTTACGGCTAGAAAACGCGTAGACTCCTCATCAAAGTCATGCGCAAGCCAATTTCTATCTTTTTTAAACTGAATTACTTGTTCAAAAAGTTTCTGATCTAAGCAATCGTCTTTTTTAATTGCATTAACAATATTACCCATTGCCTTAGATAAGTAAAAATTTGCTTTTTCTTTGCTTTTATCTTTACTCCAACCAGAGTTAACTTGATGATAGACAGAGTAAAAATATACAAGGGAATATTGTACTTTTTGTCCCATGATAAGTGCTAAGCCTACTTTCTCGCATAATTCTCTAAATTCCAGAGGTTCATCAGGAATCACCATACTCTCCTAAGGTACATCACGAGGTTGTAGAATAACTCCAACAGCCAAATTCAATTATAAACGAGTTCCTGTAATTAACTCTAAGCGTTTTTAAAGCATTAGGTAATGCATTTGGAACCCATAAAATAGGCTTTTTTTCTCAAAAATGAGTAATTCTACAGCCACAACGCCCGCATAAGCTGCGGAGCATGTTGGACGCTTTTTTGCGTCATTTTCTTTTTAACAAAAAAATCGGACAATGTGTAACGTCAGATTTAATGCGTTTGTTAAGTTATTTTTTTAATTTAGTTTTAAGATAGTTAGACATATAGTAAAGTTTCTCACTACTTAAGCCCCACCCTAAATTTACCCTTTTACTTCCCTCTAAAGACAAGTGTTTTTTTTGACGTGAATAACTCTCTGTGATTCTTTCGATGTTTTTCCATTCAAATCTTCGATACCAACCGATAGATCCGATACCAATAAAGACAAGAGTTTTACCATTTTCACAGCTCACATTCGTTCTGCCAAATACACTCATTAGCGTAAAACTTATTAGAACAACGCTTCCTATTAAAAAGGGTAAGCCAAACAATGATTTTTGAAGGTCAAATTCACCATTTGCTAATTGGGTACCATAAATACCAGAAAGTGAACTACCTACCCAAACAAAGGTGAAAGGAACAAGAAATAATGCTATAAGACCTCTATTTGAGGCATTAATTGACCAATTGCCCCCATGCTCATCCACTTTTACCCCGTCAATACTTTGTGTCGTATCAAACTTTTTACTAGCTGATGTCTCTAATAAAGAAGAAAGCGATATGAGGCTTTCACAACTCAAACAATAAGCAGTATCTTTAGATACATTGATATTTTCAGCATCTATTTTTCTTTTACATTGATTGCAATTGACTTCCATATGAGATGAATACTCCAGTAACTTAACGAGCCTGTAGATTAACTCGTTTTTAAATTTGTTTTTATTGATAAACAAACCATAGCTGAGTTCCTATTTTGGTTCAATTGATTACTGTATTTTTACGCAGAATATAGAAGTGTTTGATATTGTTTTAATTGGCGTTTTGGAAGGGATTACGGGTGTTTGAGTGGCTTTTATTTAGAGTAAGAGGGCTTACCCTTCTTAATGCATCGTGTTTTGCAGCTTTTCTATATTATGAACAGACCATTAAACTAGACAGCCACTCCAATTGTAAACTAGACCATTAAACTAGACAGCCACTCCAATTGTAAACTAATCTAGCGCGCCACTAAATTTACTTTTTTGGGCTAAGAGTTCACATCTTTTTATATCTTTACTCGCGCGTTACACATTAAGTAAGCAATTATCACTGTTAAACCTAAATTACACGCATGAAAATGACTGCATAATGCAGTTGTGATTTATTACTGAATAGTTTTACTGAGTAGCTTAAGTTTTATGCCAGTAGCTTTTCGCAGTTACTGATATTCGCTCGCCGCTTTCGCTTTAAGTTTTCACAATAACCTTCTTGTGATGCTGGCCTGCCGACTGCACCATGAAATACACGCGTAAATTGTGTGGTGAGTTTTAACCAGTTTTCTGGGGAGATATTAACTCTTTCGAGTAAGGGTAAGTGTGTACTTTCAATATAACCACGTTTGTCTTCTCGTATACAACGCCCTGTTAGCTCAACAAGTTCAAGGTACGATTTAAGCTCAAACGGCAGCCCTTTTGGCATAATTTGACGTGGCATGCCTGCAAAGCGCAGTAGTTATTTTGATTGCTTGCCATCCTTTGCATACGTTAAACGCTGTTTGATGCTGGTATGGTTTGACTCTTCTGGGGTGTTAGCCATTTTGGCTCTAATGGGGTTTAAATCGACATACGCCATGCAGGCCGCAAGGGCTGCTTCATCTAATAATGCTTGAGACGTAAATCGTCCCTCCCAAAAACGGCCAGTGCAGTTATCTTCTTTATTTGCTCTGCGAGCAATGTTTTCATTTAACAACCGCATAAACCAGCTAATACTTGATAGGCGCTCGCGGTATTGTTTTACTGTTTGATTAAAAAAGATAAGTTCAGCTTTACTTAGCTTTTCACCCTGTATGTATTTTTGCGTAAGTACAGTGCCTTTACACAGCTTGTGCCAGCGAATAACAATCGCTTTATCATTCAGCCGATTCGCTTTTTTGTCATCAACATACAACACTAAGTGCGTATGATTGCTCATGACAGCATAAGCACAGACGTCAATACAAAATACCTTGGCTAACTCAAGCAGTTTGTCTTCAACCCAGCCTCTACGATGCTCGTAGGATTGACCTGTAAAGTGGTCTTCCCCACATAAAAATGCACGGCGTACGCAACGTGATATGCAATGGTAGTACTTTGTATCAACCAAACTTACTTGGCGCTTTCTTGCAATTGCCATAAGACACCCTGCTTATTTTTCACACTGATAAAAGCCTAGTACTTAGTTCACTAAACTGCAAAAAATATGATGGGTGTCACTGTTATTTTCTCAAGCATTTTGCCTTCAACCTAGCCTCTACAATGCTCGTAAGACTTGCCTGTAAAACGGTCTTCGCCACATAAAAATGCACGGCGTACACAACGTAATATACAGTGGTAGTACCTTGTATCAACCAAACTTATTTGACGCTTCCTTGCAATTGCCATAAAACATCCTGCTTACTTTTCACACTGCATAGAGGCTAGCCTCTATGCAGTGTGAAAAGTGCAAAATTTAGAGTGGATGTCTGGTTAATTTTTTCATAGAGCGATAAAACCTCCGTGAGATATAACGAATCTGTAAATTAGCTGGTTTATTTATCTTGATAAACAAACCATAGACGGGTTTCTATCTGGGTACAATCGATTGTTGAATGTTTACGCGTGATATCAAAGCTCGCATTAAACTAGGGCGTGTTGATCTTTGCGGTATAAAAAACAAACAGCATGAGGATGAGGTATAATTGAATTCGCTAAAAAACGTT
>NZ_JADYXF010000046.1:0-38734 GCF_015864385.1 Pseudoalteromonas sp. SWXJZ94C | reverse complement strand
AGCTGGATTCGAACCAGCGAAGGCTGAGCCGTCAGATTTACAGTCTGATCCCTTTGGCCGCTCGGGAACCCCTCCACGATAATTCTCTACTAATTCACTTTCGGTAAAAGGAAAGTGGTGCCGACTAACCGAGTCGAACGGTTGACCTACTGATTACAAGTCAGTTGCTCTACCAGCTGAGCTAAGTCGGCACTGCTTTAGTACGGGGCGAGATATTAGAGTAAGGCTTATTGGGATGCAACAATAAAATTAAAAAAAGTGTAAATTTTTAGTTTAAATGCTCAATATTCACTCGAATTTATGTTTTTTACACTTTTTTATACTGTTTCGGTTAATTCGTACCAATAATTTAAGCCCTTCATTACTAACAATGAATCAAAAATACTTCCTTCAAATTGCTGTTGTAATAATGAGCCATAGCCACCAGCAAAAATTATTTGCACCTGTTGAGTGTTTTTTTGCACGCCTAAGTGTTTTTTTGCTTGTTCAACGGCTCCAACAGTTGCAACCAAGGCACCATTTTTTAAACCATTAGGTGTGTTTTTACCCAATTCATTAGCAAACGGTGTTTTATCATCGTCAAAAACACGCTGAGTATTTTGTGTGAGTGATGAGGTCATTAAATCAAGCCCAGGTAAAATCCAACCACCTAAATGCTGCCCTTGGCTATTAAGAACATCAATTGTGGTCGCTGTTCCGGCATCAACAACAATACATGCCTTTTTAGGGCAAAGTGTAAAGCCAGCAATAAGCGCAAGCCATCTATCGATTCCTAGATTATTAACGTGCTCGTAAGCGCAGGTCAATTCTCCAAGCTTTTTTGTTACTTTTGCTTCAAAGCAATTAATATTATTAATAGCAGCTTGCGTTCGAATATCGTTTAGTAATTCACTACGACCTACGCAGGCAAATACAACTTCTTTTATTTGCGACCAAGGTAAATTATTTATATCAGCGGCTTTACTTTGTTTATTTTGCCAAAGCACCGCTTTTAACGATGTATTTCCTACATCAATCAGCAATCTCATATTTGTGCCTTTCTAAGAGAAACTTCGCCGCCATAATAACTTTTCACTTCGCCATCTTGTCGAATGCGAATGCCACCTTGTGAGTCAATACCTTCACATATTCCACGCCAGCTGCGGTGTCCTGTATTTAACTCAACACATTCACCTGCAAATGCATTTAATGAATTCCATTGTTCATACATAGTTTGCAAACCCGTTTGGCGATACTCTACTAAACGTTGCTCTAGACAGTCAGTAAGTGAAGCCACCAGCTGATTTTTATCGAGTTGTTGAGTATGTTGGCTTAAGTCGGTCCATGCTTGATCTATATGCTGGCTAAAACTGTCTGGCATTTGTAAGTTTATACCTATCCCAATCACCAACTGACATGGTCCTTGCGGCTGCCCATCAAGCTCAACTAATACTCCAGCTAGCTTTTGTTTATTTAAGTAAATATCGTTTGGCCACTTTAGTTCTATATCAATGTTATAAAGCACTTTTATGGCGTCATACACAGCTAAGCCAACAGCAATAGATACACCCATTGCTGCTTGCAAACCATCGTCTAAACGCCAAAAGTAACTGTAATAAAGGTTTGCACCAAATGGAGATTGCCAAACACGCCCGCGACGTCCACGCCCTGCTTGCTGCATTTCGGCAACTATAACCGTGCCCGACTCAAGCGTCTCTTTTGCTTGTATGCGGCGCATTAGCTCACTATTGGTCGAATCAATAATAGGATGAACTTCTACATTGGCAGTGCTTGCACCCAGCGCTTTATAGTTTTTTTGTATTTGCACTTGGTTTAAAAGACCAACATGATTATTTAAGCTGTAACCTTTACCAGTTACTTTAAAAATATCTAAACCCATCTCTTGCAAGGTTTTAATATGTTTACTAACTGCTGCACGGCTAATCCCTAGCTCATCACCTAGCGCTTGACCAGATACAAAGCCACCTTCATTTAAGGCATTTAAAATGGCGAGCTTATTTCCATTAGGTGCTTTCACTGTACCGACTCCGTATTAATATGATATTCGCTGGTTTGATCAAATAAACGTACTTCATGCTCAAGCATAATGCTGTAACGTGAAAATACAGTTTGCTGAATATGCTTGATCATAGCGATTAAATCATCACCTTCACTTTCACCATGGTTTACGAGCACTAAAGCTTGTTCTTGATGTACTTCAATACCAGCAACTCTATAACCCTTTAAACCTGCCTTATCTATTAACCAGCCCGCCGCTACTTTGTGATGATTTTTTCCGTATTCGTAATGCGGTAGCTCCGGAAAAAATTTTAATAGTTTACTCAGGCGTTCATTAGTAATAATAGGGTTTTTAAAAAAACTGCCTGCATTGGGTAATGTATAAGGATTGGGTAATTTACTATTGCGCGTATGTATTACTTGCTCAAATACAGCCTGCGGTGTAATTGCTGTAATTTGTTGTAGGGGTCCATAACTAAGAACTGGCTGCCACTTTTTAGGTAACGCTAAATGCACCTGAGTAATAACGGCTTTGTTTTTAAGAGCATGCTTAAAAATAGAGTCGCGATAAGCAAATTCACACTGTGTATTATTAAGGCTCACAATGGCTTTACTTGCTATATCAAAATACTCAATTGACTCTACAAATTTGGCAAGCTCTACACCATATGCACCAATGTTCTGTACTGGTGCTGCGCCCACTGTACCTGGGATAAGTGCCAAGTTTTCAAGCCCTGAAATATTTTCATCAAGTAAATAACTGACTAGTTGATGCCAGTTTTCGCCTGCAGCAATGCCAATTAAGTAATCGCTTTCGCGTTCATTGACTTTAATGCCTTTGGTCGCCATTTTAATAACAGTGCCAGCATAGTTATTCAAAAAAATAGTATTACTTCCCTCTCCTAACAAACAAAAAGGAGACTCAAAACTTTGCGTTTTAAGTTGCTCTAAATGAGTGATTTCAACAAAATTTTGGCATTGGTTATTCAATGCAAATGTATGTAAGGGTTGTAATGCGTGCGCCACAAAGCTCTCTAAATATACCGGTAACTAATCGCAATAGTTTACCTCATCGTCGCAAATTGCGCATCAGATTGTAAAAATCACTCAACCCACTCAACCAATCGTGATATAAAACGTGTTCTTTTTATTTGTGTTCAGGGTAATTATGAAAATCAAACCTCTTTTTTTAAGCCTCGCTATGGCAGGTATGTACTCGCAAGCAATGGCAAATGCTATTGACCAAAACTCGTATGCTAACCTTGATGATGTTATTACTACTCACTTAAACCTTGATTTAGATGTCGATTTTGCCGACAAGCAGTTAGAAGGTTTTGTTGAGCACACTCTTCAGTGGAACAACAGCAAAAGCAGAACTCTCGTACTTGATACCCGCGATTTAGACATTGATAAAGTAATGTATGAAGATCAAAGTGGCGATTGGCACAAAGCAAAATTTAGCTTAGCTGACCGCGACGATGTTAAAGGTTCTAAACTAACGATTACTTTTAAAAGCCAAGCTAAAATAGTCCGAATTTACTATAACAGCCGCCCAGAAGCATCTGGTTTGCAGTGGTTAACACCTGAGCAAACAGCAAGCAAAACGCACCCATTTATGTACAGCCAATCGCAAGCAATTCATGCTCGTAGTTGGATACCAGTGCAAGATACACCAGCAATGCGTGTAACTTACTCTGCACGTATACATACACCAAAAGACGTGCGTGCTGTAATGAGCGCCGACAATAAAGATGCACTTTACAAAGATGGCGACTACCTCTTTGATATGCCACAAGCTATTTCACCTTACCTAATTGCAATTGGCGCTGGTAACTTAGAATTTAAAGCGATGTCTCATCAAACAGGTATTTTTGCTGAGCCTACAATTTTAGAAGCCTCAGTTGCTGAATTTGACGACACACAAGCCATGATCGACAAAACAAATGCTATGTACGGCGAATATGCTTGGGGGCGTTATGATTTACTTATGTTGCCACCTAGTTTTCCGTTTGGCGGAATGGAAAATCCACGCTTATCATTTATTACCCCAACCGTTGTTGCAGGCGATAAAAGCTTAGTTAACCTTATTGCCCATGAACTTGCACATTCTTGGTCTGGTAACTTAGTAACTAACGCAACGTGGGAAGATTTATGGTTAAACGAAGGTTTTACCTCGTACGTTGAAAACCGCATTATGGAAGAAGTATTTGGTCGAGATCGTGCTGTTATGGAACAAGCACTTGATTCAGCGTCTTTACGTGCACAAATTAAAACAATCGATGCACCAGATACCCGCCTTAACTTAAAACTTAATGGTCGCGACCCAGACGATGCTTTCAGTTCAGTGCCTTACACTAAAGGTCAGTTATTTTTAATTTACCTAGAAAACAAATACGGTCGCGATAAATTTGACCCATTTGTAAAAGCGTACTTTAAAGAGTTTTCGTTTAAATCGCTTACTACAGCAGAGTTTGTTGTTTACCTAAAAGCTAACTTAATTGAAAAGTATCCTGGCGTTGTAAGCATGGATAAAGTAAATGAGTGGATTTTTGAGCCAGGCTTACCGAGTGATGCACCAAATCCAACGTCTGATGCATTTGATAAAGTAGATACTGAAACTGCAGCATGGTTAAAAGGCGACACAACAGCGGCACAACTTCCTACTACCGATTGGTCTGTGCATGAGTGGTTACACTTTTTAAATAATTTACCACGCGATTTAAGCCAAGAGCACATGGTAGAACTCGACTCAGAGTTTAACTTAACGCAGTCAACCAATGCAGAGCGTGCATTTGCTTGGTTTATGCTGGCAGTAGGCAATGGTTATCAACCAATTTACCCTGCGCTTGATAAACATTTATCAGGTATTGGTCGTCGTAAATTGATTGTTCCGTTATATAAATCACTTATCACTAACGGTAAAAAAGAGTGGGCACAAAGTGTGTACTTAAAAGCGCGTCCTGGGTATCACCCACTAGCGCAAGGCACTATAGATGCATTGTTTGATAAATAACTTAATATTTTAAATGCAAAAAGGGTCGATAATTCGACCCTTTTTTAATGCAAATAAACTATTTTTTTACTTTATTCAAAAATGCTTTTTGTTGTTCTGGTGTTGCTTGTTGCCACCAAAAATCAAGCATGTCGGCAGCGCTTGGTATGCCTTTGTCGTTGTTTAGCGCAGTAGAAACTGATTGCTCCACTCTTTGTGATACTACTGGTTTATTTACCATTTGCTTAACCGGCATTTCTCTTGCCAGCTCTTTATTAGAAATAATATCTAATGGCACAGCTAATGAGCTATTTTTTGCCTTTAAGCCTACTTCAGGTGCTTCTGCAAAGACCTTAGCAGAAATTGCGTTATTGGCACGATTAAACACTAACGCATAATCTTTTCCTGCTTCAACTGTTACCTCTACCCAAAAAGGTTCAGACTCAACAACTTCATGCGTATCGTAATCGTCTTCATATAAATCGGTATATTTTAATCTTAACTGATAAGTACCTGGTGCGAGTTCTACATCATCAACACGGCTAAATAATGAGCTTTCAATAATACGCTCACCCACTTGTAATGGCACAAACTCTTCAGGAAAGTGAATATTCTCTGCCATACTCGATACACTAAACAACAGTGCAACTGCACTGCCTAAAAACATTGATTTACGCATATTGACTCCTTTATTTGATTTCAGTTTGACACCGCTTTGAAAGTTTGTCATTAGTGAGCTTAAAATTCATAACACTTAATTAGGAACACACTATGAGCCAAGAAACTATTTTCACAAAAATAATTAATCGTGAAATTCCAGCAAGTATTGTTTACGAAGACGATGACACACTTGCGTTTAGAGATATAAACCCTCAGGCTCCATTTCACGTGTTAATTATCCCAAAAAAAGCAATTGCCACTATAAATGATATAAATGAAGGTAACGCTCATTTAGTTGGTAATTTATACGTTGCTGCTGCAAAAATAGCCAAACAAAATAACTTCGCTGATGATGGTTATCGTGTTGTGATGAACTGTAATGAGCACGGTGGGCAAACTGTATATCACATACATTTACACATGCTTGCTGGTAAAGAGATGGGCTGGCCTCCATACCAAGACACTAAAAAAGAAACTATTTAAAATTATTTGATGAAGCACTTTTTACCTCACATTAGATTACAAATGTTAATAAAATTCATCACCATAAAGTAAAAAACAATTACTTATTTGCAACATTTTGTGTTTAAATAATCGTAAAATCGTACTTGTTTTTAGGTATATCCATGACTTTCTAATACAAAAGGTCTGGAAGTCGTGATAAACTTAATCAGTCAGCTTTATAAAAGAGTATAAAAAACATGAGCAGTTCTGCCTTTTTGCTATTAGATCAGGAGCCAATTAACACAATTGGCATTAACGTTTTAGAACCTTTGTTAAAAACACAAGGTCTTAACGTAACCACAGGTACTAATATTTTAGATATACCTGAAGGGACTAGACTTTTGTTTATCGAAACATCAAGCAAGGATGCATGGGGAAAACTAAAAGAACAATTAGTAAACCTACGTATAAAATGCGATATCATATTATTTAATTTAGACGAAAACCCAGAACTAGCTAATCGCGCACTATTAAGCGGTATTCGTGGCGTATTTTATACAACCGACAATGCGGATGTATTAATGAAAGGTATTCGCTTGTTAATGGAAGATCAGCTTTGGTATCGCCGCGACATTATGTGTAACGCATTAAACCGCATGTTGCAGTTTAATAAAGACGCGCTACATAAGCTTACCGAAGGTGATATAGAACCTGTTAAATTAACTAAACGAGAAAAAGCAATTATCTCGTTAATGAGTAATGGTTCTAAAAATAAAGAAATCGCTGAAGAGCTAAGCATTAGCCCGCACACTGTAAAAACACACTTATACAGCGCATTTAGAAAAACTAAATGCCGTAACCGTATTGAGTTACTGTCTTGGGCACAGCAAAATATACCAGACGAAATTCGCTAAATATAAATTTCGGCTAAGCATTAAAACAGACACTCAGGTGTCTGTTTTTGTATGTGTTATGTGCTTATTTAATACCAATTCACTTAATTAAATGATCTATTTTAGAACAAGAGTATTTGTCGATAACAAAGCAAAAATTTCGTTATTTAGTTGATCTCAGTCAGACATTTTTAACGCAATTAGCGTCTGGTTTAATCCCTTAAATTGATTAGTATTATTGCGGATTGGTATCAGTGTATACTTTTGATAACCTTAGTTTAAACGCTACTTTGCTGGAATTCCCATGCTAGACTCTTTCACTCTTTATTTTGCCAGCATAGCCATCATGGTTGTAATGACCTTACTTAACTTTTTAACATGGCGCACAAACAAACAGATTCCAGGTACCTTACTTTATATTTTCTATCCTGTTTTACTGCTGGGTTCTGTTATTGGCTTTACCCTCGTTGGTGATACTCACAATTTAGTTATTATTAATATTGCCAGCTGCATGATGTTTGCCGCATCAATTGTGCATTGCCTTTCGCTGAGCCAGTTTTTGAACTACCACGGGATTGGTTTTAAATTACTTTGCTCAATTACTGCATTTACTGCTGTAATGCTTGGTTATTATACGTTTTTCGACCCTTCTTTGCGTGAAAGAGTCATTGCCTCTGATATACAACACATTGCAGAAGCTAGCTTTTTACTGTTTATATTCATTAAGTATGCCCGAAAACCCTACCCTAACGGCAGTATTGTATACATAACAATTTTAACGCTTGTTACTTTTAGCTTTATTGGTCGCTCGTTATTTATGAATAATATTGAACAAAAAAACCTTTTAGTAAACGGCTGGTTTAGCTCATTATTATTTTTAAATGGTGTAATTGCCCCTATGTTTTATGCTGCGGGCATGGCGCTGTTATGTAATGAGCGAAGAGAGCAGCACCTTAATAAATTAGCCGACAAAGCACAAAAAGATTTAGAAATACGCGGGTTATTTTTATCAACTATAAGCCACGAAATTCGCACTCCACTTAACGGTATTTTAGGCAGTGCCCAACTTGTTATGAATCAAACTAGTGATACGCGTAATAAAGCTTATTGCGAAGCAATTATAAACTCCGCCGAATCGCTCAATTTACTAGTAGATAAAGTACTTGATTACGCAAGCCTAGATCAAAGTGATGAAGCGCTCTACGAAGAGGATATAGAGTTTAAAACATGGCTTAACAATTTATGCCTGTTACTCAGCCCGCTAGCGGAGCAAAAACAACTCAAGTTTGAACTTGTATGTAATATTCCCGACCAAGCCTGTTATTACTGTGACCAACAAAAGCTTAGGCAAATTATTATTAACTTAGTCGGTAATGCAATTAAGTTTACTGATCACGGAAGTGTAAAAATTCAAGTTGATTTAATGGCTGAAGAACAACTTGAGCATACCATAAAAATTAGTGTAAAAGACTCAGGTCCAGGTATAGAAAACGACGAGATAGCCTACTTAACAGAACCTTATGTACAAAGCAGTGCAGGTAAAGAAAAAGGCGGAACAGGTCTTGGTTTAGCTATTACCAGTCGTTTACTCGAAAAACTAAGTAGCCGGCTCGAAATAGCAAGCCAGCTAAGTATTGGCAGTGTATTTAGCTTTACCATTACTTTTACTTTAGGTGAATTGAGCCTTGTAGAGCAGCGTCATCAAACTAAAGATTATTTAACGGGTCTTGATGTATTGTTGGTTGAAGATTTAGATTTAAATCAAAAAATTGCTATTGAATTTATGGCAGACGATGAACACAAAATTAAGCTCGCAAAAGATGGCAAAAGCGCCATAGAACTCATGCAAGCCCACCACTTTGATGTTGTTTTGCTTGATATGAATCTACCTGATTTAACAGGGCAAGAAGTACTTAAGCGCTTAAAACGCATTGATCATAAAAACCAACGCACCCCTGTACTCGCTTTTACTGCAAGCCTTAGCCCTGACGAGGTGAAAGAATATTTAGAATTAGGAATAAAAGATATTGTAGGCAAGCCTATTAAGCATGAAAAGCTTCGCCAAGCACTTAGCGACTCTCAATCAAATCAAACCGCTAGCATTGCTGTTGAGCTAATAGATACGTTATACGATAAAACCGCAGCCGAAACACTCACCAGCTCGTTTAGTGAAGACGAAGTGTCGTCAATTTATAATGAGTTTGTGCTTTCGGCGCGCAATAAACTTATTCGCTGTCAAAAATTAATAGATCAACATCCAGAGCAATGCATTAAACTTTTACATCGCCAAGCAAGTACGGCTCTGCAACTGGGTTTTAACCGCTATGGTATTGAGCTTAAAAAAATAGAGCGCCGTTTACTTGATAAAAAGCCACATAACGATATGCTTGATGAAGCCTTAGATCTGTGGCAACGCAGCTTAGAGAAGTATTTAAAGTATGTGCGCGGACAGTTAGGGTAGCATTAAAAAATCACATATTTTCAATGCTTTGCTTTTAACTATTCAAACCTCGCAACTTCTTCGAAGCTAAGCCCAGTAAAGTCATGTGCTTGCAAGGCACAAAATAGGTTTAAAGAAACGTCTCTATCATTTACACGAGAGTCAAAAACGTAAGTGCCTTCAAATCGGTCTTCTGGCATTTTAAATATGCAGCTATGCTTTGGTAGTTTTTCTTTTTTGAACACCGCTTTTTGTAATCCGATATTTAAACTTGGCAGCATAAAAGTACTCATCTCAACATTTAATATACCCTCTATTTTTCGAGTGACATTATAAAAGTACCAATTATCATCACCTACATAGAAAGGAAGTAACTCTCCCGAATCTTCGAAAAGTTCAGCCAATTCATTTGCTACATGGCCCCTTATAGCAAGACCTTGTAAATTAATTGCAGTGAAATCACCTAGGGGTGTCTCTTTTTCATTATTATAATGGGCACTAAAATTTATCAGTGTAGACTCTTTTGTAGAAGTATCAGGTTTCCATAGGTCAGGTTCACATAAAGCTTCGCTATCAGGAAATATGACTCTGTAATGATTAACATCCGGCGTTATTTTATAAATTACTTTACTCATTGATGTTGAAACGTCCTTTTTGGCATGGCTTTGATTTTTTAACCCCTTCCATATTTATCATCAAATCGCTCTATATCGCTTTCATTAAGTACAGTGCCGGTTTGCACTTCAATGACAATTAACGGCTCTTTTTGATTATTAGCCAAACTATGAATTTGCTTAGCCGCGATATAACACGATTGGTCATGCGTTAGCGTATACGCTTGCTCATTAATACACACATCTGCAATACCCGAAACCACAACCCAATGTTCAGCGCGATACTGATGGCGCTGCGTCGAAAGCTTAGCACCGCTGTTAACAGTAATTTTTTTAACTTTAAAGCCAGTGCCTTCAACCAAAGTACGGTAATTTCCCCATGGGCGAAAAACCACTTGATGATGGTTAAGCTTATCGGCTTGTGTTGTAGCAATTTGCTTAAGCAACAAAGGCAAAGAATCTAGCTCATTTTGGTTTGCAATTAACGTGGCATCATGAGTATGAATAATTGCTAAATTGCTTACTCCAAGCGTGGCAATAGTATGTTCAGCTTCGTTAATAACTAAGTTATTAGTGCTTTTTTGAGCCATATAATTAGCATTTAAACTATTACCGTTTTCATCTTTTTTTGTAAGCGCATCAAGGGATGAAAAACTACCTACATCACTCCATTTTAAATCAACAGGTATAACAACTACGTTATTACTGCGCTCTAAAATGGCGTGATCAATTGAATCGCTTGGGCAGTGATCAAGCGCACTATTGCTTGGGCGGGTAAACCCTAAATCTTTGGTAAATTGTGCCGCTGCAGCGACACTCGTTGCTATTTTTGGCGCAAACCGTTCGAGCTCTTTTAAATAGGCCGCAGGGGTAAATAAAAACATGCCGCTATTCCAGCTATAACCTCCTTGGGTTAAATAACGGTTTGCTGTATCTAAGTCAGGCTTTTCTTTAAATTGAGCAACATCGTAACAACCCGTTCCAGCAATAGCTGCGCCTTGTTTTATATAACCATAGCCAGTATGCGGCTCTGTAGGCGTAATCGAAAACGTAATAAGCTTACCTTGCTCAGCAAGTTTTAAAGCTTCTGGGAGCTTAGCTGTTAATACTCCAAAGTTTTCAATATGGTGATCGGCAGGCATCACTAATAGCGGTCCGGTAATCCCATTTTGCAGTGCATAGTGGGCGGCTAATGCGATAGCAGGCGCGGTATTTTTACCTTTAGGTTCGAGTAATAATGCAGTAGGAGTTGAGCTTGCTGCTTGCTCTGCAGCAATAAATCGGTGCTGCTCATTACACACTAAAATAGCGTTATCGAACAAGTCATTAGAAACTCGCGCTAATGTACTTTGCAGCAATGACGTATTTTCATTTAGTAGTGGTAAAAATTGTTTAGGCATTGCTTGGCGAGAAAGTGGCCACAAGCGAGAGCCTATGCCACCGGCTAAAACTACAGGAGTGATTAAAGTGTTCATAACGTAAATTAGCCGCCAACAAAAAATATCAGCGACTATTTTAACATCTTATTGGCTCTTAGCTAAATTAACATGCTCTATATTAATGAAAAAGAGTCAGCGTCTAAATAGGCAGGAAACGCTGCTTTAAACTCATCAAGTGGCGCTTTTTCAAGTGTTATAGTCACTAGCTGCTCGGTGTTATCCTGCGCTTTAGTCAAAGCATCGCCTTTGAAGTCGTATACTGCGGTACCGCCATTGTGCGCCACACCATTACCGTCGTCACCCACACGATTAACGCCTACTACGTAACATAGGTTTTCCATTGCACGCGCCATAAGTAATGTATCCCAAATATGGCGGCGCACAGCAGGCCAATTAGCTACGTTTATCATTACATCGTAGTCGTTATTATTGCGCTGAAATACCGGAAAGCGCAGGTCATAACACACTTGTGCTAATAATTTGAAACCGTTGATTTCAAAAACTTTACGCGCTTGCCCTGCTACAACGTAATCGCCTTCACTGCCTAAGCGAAATAAATGGCGCTTATCGTAATAACTCACCTCACCATCTGGTTTTATCCAATAAAACCGATTGGCTTTTTTATCACCTTGTGCAACAAGTACCGAACCGGCAATAACCGCATTATGTTTATGAGCCTGCGCCTTTAACCAAGTCAGTACTTTACCGTTTTCGGGCTCTGCACAATCTAAATTAATAGCAAAGCCAGTCGAGAATGTTTCGGGCAATAAAATAAGATCGGGCTGATGCGTAATTGCCTCAAGCTGCTTATTAAACATGGCTAAATTAGCGTCTTTATCAAGCCAATGAAGCGAGCTTTGCAATGCTGTAATGGTTAAAGTTGACATAATATTTGCGCAGCCTCTATGAGAGTGTTGTCGTTTTTAGCAAAGCATAAACGAATGACTTTATCGGTTGGGGGCTTTTGATAAAACACACTTAACGGAATAGCCGCCACACCCGCTTGCTCAACTAACCAATGGCAAAATTCAACATCGTTTAAATCCGATACATCGCTGTAATCTAATAATAAAAAGTAAGTGCCTTGGCTAGGTAAAATTTTAAAACGGCTGTTACTTAAATGGCTCGCTAATAAGTCGCGTTTTTGCTGATAAAACCCACTTAGCTCATCTATATGCTCGCCTTGCTGCTCGAGCATATCGGCAAGCGCATGCTGTGCAGGGGTAAAACTTGAAAACGTAACGTACTGATGAATTTTTCTAAATTCGACAGCTAAATCGGCAGGTGCAATACAGTAACCCATTTTCCAGCCCGTGCTGTGAAACGTTTTACCAAAACTCGATACAACAAAGCTTTTGTCAAATAATTCATCATCGCGTAATACGCTTAAATGCGGTTGCTGATCAAACGTAATGTGCTCATATACCTCGTCGCTTATTACATACAAATTGTGAGTACCAACTAACTTTTTAAGCTCTTTTATATCTTGTGTCTGCAATATTTTACCGCTCGGGTTATGCGGTGTATTAATAATAATTGCACGGGTATTTTTAGTAATTGCTTGGCTTACTACTTGCCAATCAATGGTGTAGTTAGGCGCACTTAAAGCAATGTGTACCGACTTTCCACCAGCGAGTTCAATTGCCGGTTGGTAAGAGTCATATGCAGGGTCAAATACAATCACTTCATCATTAGGGCGCACAATTGTTTGAATAGCCACAAACAATGCCTCTGTTGCACCCGAGGTAACAGTAACTTGATCAGCCGCGTTTATATCAGCTGCATATTTGCGCTTTGCTAAATCAGCAATTTGTTGCTGTAATCGTGGTACACCACTTGAAGGTGAATATTGATTAACGCCCTGCTGCACATAATAATTTAACTGCGTTTTTAAAAGATCAGGAGCATCAAACTCAGGAAAGCCTTGAGAGAGATTAATTGCCGAAAACTCACTAGCCAACCCGCTCATTTGGCTAAATATACTAACGCCTAAATTTGGTAATTTACTTTCAAACACGTGATGCCCTTAATGATGGTTTTGCGCTTAAAGCGATGCTATCATTGCTTAAAACAGAAGTATAGCCGTCTAAAAACAATTAACTTTACGCTCATTAGTGAGGAATGTATGCAAAACAATACCGCTATTTCACAACTTATTGAAGCCGGAAAATGGGTTAGCCAAAAAGGCTGGGTACCCGCAACAGGCGGAAACTTTTCAGCCCGTACCAGCACTGGTTTTGTTGTTACGGCAAGTGGACACGATAAAGGCTCACTTACGCAAGACCACTTTTTGCAATTAAATCATCAAGGCGAACGCCTAGGTGGAGCTGTAAAGCCATCGGCAGAAACACAATTACACCTAAGTTTGTATCAGCTTATACCTGATGCACAGTGTGTTTTGCATACTCATTCTGTAGCCGCTACCGTACTGTCGCAAATTACCCAAAGGCATCAGCTTGATTTAACAGGTTATGAAATGCAAAAAGCACTGAGCGGCTTTACTTCGCATTTAGAAACGCTGAGCATTCCTATTTTTGATAACGATCAAGATATTGACCGATTAAGCCTGCTGGTCAGTGACCATCATTTACATACGCCGATAGAGCATGGCGTACTGATACGTGGCCATGGTTTATATGCTGTAGGGCGCAATATTGATGAAGTTCGTCGCCACCTAGAAGCCTTAGAGTTTTTATTTAGCTGCGAATTAGAGCGCCTAAAAATAATAGGCATTCAAGCGGGAGTAACTAAATGATTAAAGCCATTTTAACCGATATCGAAGGCACAATAACCCGTATCTCGTTTGTTAAAGAGGTGTTGTTTCCTTACGCGGCAAAGCAGTTACCTACCTTTGTACGTGCCAATGCTAATAAGCCAGATGTAGCCGAGCAAATTAGTGCCGTAAAAGCGCTTATCGAAAAGCCAAACGCCGATATAGAAGAAGTCATTAGCACTTTACTTACCTGGATTGATGAAGATAAAAAAATCACTCCACTTAAGCAGTTACAAGGCTTAATTTGGCAAACAGGGTATGAACACGGTGATTTTAAGGGTCATTTATACCCAGATGCATTTGATTTTTTACAAGCTCAATACAACAACGATATTACTTTGTATGTGTACTCGTCAGGGTCGGTAAAAGCGCAGCAGCTACTTTTTAAATACAGTGATTATGGCGACATTCGCAGCTTGTTTACTGACTTTTTTGACACCAAAGTTGGCGCAAAACAAGAACAAACAGCCTATAACACTATTGTTGATCTGTTACCGTTTAAAGCAGCAGAAATACTCTTTTTAAGTGATGTAGCCGGCGAGCTTGATGCCGCGCAGGCTGCGGGCTTAAAAACACTACATTTAATTCGTGATGGGCAAGCAAGCACTAAAGCACACCCTTATATTAATGACTTTAGCCAATTTAAATTGGAGCAATTAGTATGAGCCAATTAACGGTGTATGCCGACAACAATGCAAACAAAGCACTTGTAAGCACATCAAATGCAGATGATATTGCAAAGCAACTAGCTAAAGTAAACGTACGCTTTGAACAGTGGCAAGCAAATGCAGATATTAATGCACACACCACCCATGAGCAAATTATTAGTGCGTACAAAAACGATATAGATCGGTTAAAAACTGAAAATGGCTATCAAACAGTAGACGTTATATCTCTAGCTAAAGGTAATCTTGGCGCATCAGAGCTGCGCAAAAAGTTTTTATTTGAACATACTCATAGTGAAGACGAAGTGCGTTTTTTTGTAAAAGGCCAAGGGCTATTTTGCCTGCATTTAGGCAATAAGGTTTATCAGGTACTTTGCCAACAAGGCGATTTAATCTCAGTGCCTGAACTTACCCCGCATTGGTTTGATATGGGAAGCGATCCTGAGTTTACTGCCATTCGGTTATTTAATAATACAGAGGGCTGGGTAGCTAAAAGTACAGAGTCGTCTGTTGCAAAGCAATTTCCACTATTATCGTAAGTCATTCAAAACCTTGGTCCACACTAATAGAGATAACGTGGACCAAAAATATCGCGAAATTACTTAAGCTTTAAAAGTTCGCCATTTTCAACCTGATTTTGGTTGTACACACCGGTGTCTAACACCCATCCTGTAACCAGTTTTGCCGGCGTTATATCAAATGCAGGGTTATACACATTAGCATTGGTGGGCGCCCATAAAGCCTCGCCAAAGCTACCGCTAACTCCGCGCACTTCTTGAGGATTACGTTGCTCTATTTCTATATCATTACCACAAGCAGTGTTGGTATCAAGCGTGGTAACAGGCGCAACCACATAAAATGGAATGTTATGAAAATACGCAAGTACGGCTAAATTATAGGTACCCACTTTATTAGCAAAATCACCATTGGCAGCAATACGATCAGCCCCTACCACTATTTTATCCACCTTACCTGCAGCCATTAAACTTGCCGCCATATTATCGCAAATTAATGTGTAAGGTATTTTCCAGCGCTCAAGCTCAAAGGCAGTTAAGCGACCGCCTTGTAATAATGGTCGTGTTTCATCAACCCACACATGTACGTTGCCATGTTTTTGCTGCGCTTTGTAAATAACACCGAGTGCAGTACCAATACCAGCGGTTGCAAGTGCCCCTGTATTACAATGGGTTAATATATTGTCGCCGCTATTTATAAGTTCGGCGCCACGGTTTGCCATTCGCTCACACAGCGCTATATCTTCTATAAACAACCGCTCAGCTGTGGTAACAATACCGGCAACATAATCGCTTTGCGTTAAAGCTTTACGCAATGCCGCCATACAATGCATTAAATTAACCGCCGTTGGACGAGTGGCTTCTAGTTCGTTGATTGCTTTTTCAAGCTCACTTTTAACTACCCCTTGCTCAGCTAAATACGCCACTAGCAAGCTCGCGCTTAAACCAATAAGTGGAGCTCCACGCACTTTTAAACTAATGATCAGCTCTTTCATGGTTTCTACATCATGGCACTGATGCCATACCTGCTGGTGAGGTAGTAAATATTGGTCAAGCACACTAAGCGACCCGTTTTCATATTTTAAACTGCTTGCGATTAAATTTTGCATAATGCTTAAGGTATTAAAAATGCGTAACGTTATTTTACACCACTTTGAATAACTCTCAAGTTGGACTTGTAGACATCTAAACATTTAAAAGTATAGAATGCTTAAAAGCTGATTTTTGAGATTTAAACCATGACTAACTATGTTGCTTTTAACGCACAGCGCGCTATCGATTACGTATCGACATTAATTGAATCTAAACAATGTAATTTTTTTGCTCAAGGACAAACCTTATCGGCATATGAGTTTGGTGATGGCAATCTTAATTTAGTATTTAGAGTTACTGATGAGCAAAATAATAGCGTTATTTTAAAGCAAGCTCTGCCTTACGCGCGTTGCGTGGGTGAGTCGTGGCCATTAACGCTTGATAGAGCTCGTATAGAAGCACAAGTTTTGCTTAATCATGGTGCTATTTGCCCAACTTATACTGCTAGGGTTTTACATTATAGTGAAATGCAAGCACTGACTATTTTAGAAGATTTAGGTAATTTACAAATACTGCGCACTGCACAAAATAATGCGGAGCAATTTCCTAAATTGGCGCAGCATGTAGCTACCTACTTAAGTCATACTGGTTTTTATAATTCAGATTTTTATTTAACCGCACAAACTAAAAAAGCACTTGTTAGTCAATTTACTAATCCTGAACTTTGCCAAATCACTGAGGACTTATTTTTTAGCGATCCGTACATTGAGCACGAACGCAATAACTACCCAGAGCAACTACAAAGCGAAGTTGATGCAATACAAAAAAACAGCGTATTAAAGTTAGAAATAGCAAAACTAAAAGCTAATTTTTTATCTAACCCGCAAACATTACTTCATGGTGATATGCATAGCGGCAGTATTTTTGTTGATTGTAATAATACGAAGATGATCGACCCTGAATTTGGCTTTTTTGGTCCTGCTGGGTTCGATATTGGCTCTTTTATTGGTAATTTACTTTTAAATTACTGCGCACAATACGGGCATATTGAAGATTTTGTGGCTCGTCGTAATTATCAAACCCACTTATTAAGCACCCTTGTTGAATGCTATACCTTATTTGAACAACATTGGCTTACGCTTATAAATGAGCACACTACTGAAGGTGCGCTAAAGGTTACAGGCTACGGTGAATACTTTATAAAAGGCGTATTACAAGACGCCATTGGTTACTGTGGTGCTGAGTTAATTAGGCGCACCATAGGGCTCGCACATGTAACCGATATAGATAGTATTGGTGATGATAAGGCGCGTCTTATAGTGCAAAAACAAACATTAGCACTAGGCGAGCAACTTATTTTGAATGCCCACACGTGCAACAACAAAGAAGCATTTTTTAGTTTATTAATAAGCCAATTAAACTAAAAAATACTAAAAAAGGCGCTATTAGCGCCTTTTTTAGTTAGTTAAAAACTTACTTATAGTTTTCGTAAATTTTATCGAGCGGTTCTGATAAACCACTTTCTTGCACTATACGTACATGTTCACGTTTTAATTCGCGTGCACTAGTCACACCACAAGAATGGGCTATTAGCCCAGCTCCGTAATGAATGTATTTATTATAGTTAGCTACTCGTTGCGCTTTATCAGCTACATTTAAGCCGCGTTGCAAACGCTCGTTATGCGTAGTGATCCCGGTCGGACAGGTATCTTTATTACATTGCATTGCCTGAATACAGCCCAGTGCAAACATATGCCCTCGAGCCGATACAACAAAATCAGCACCCAACGCTAACGCCCAAGCCACCTTTGAAGGAACAATTAATTTACCTGAGGCGATTATTTTAATACGATCTCGCAGCCCATGTTTTTCAAGCATGTTAACTACAAGCGGTAAACTTTCGCGCAGTGGTAAACCCACTGAATCCATAAGCGGTTGTGGTGCAGCGCCCGTACCACCATCAGCACTATCTATAGTAATAAAGTCAGGTGCAGACTCTATACCACGGTGATTTATTTCAGCGAACAACGTTTCTAACCATCCGTAAGCACCAATTACCGCTTTAAAGCCTGTAGGCTTACCTGTCGCGTTACGTACAGTGGCAATCATATCAAGAATATCGGCTGGGTTTTTAATTTCAGGATGACCATTGGGACTAATAGAGTCTTGTCCCTCTGGAATACCCCTAATTTTAGCTATTTCGGCGTTAACTTTGCGCCCTGGTAACATACCGCCTTTACCTGGTTTTGCACCTTGGCTCATTTTAAGTTCAAACATTTTTACTTGTTCGTGAGCCGCTATTTCTTTTAGCTTTTCGGTACTTAAATTTCCATGCTCGTCTCGTGCACCATATTTAGCTGTACCAATCTGAAACACTAAATCGGCACCACCTTCTAAATGATAAGGACTTAATCCCCCTTCACCGGTGTTCATCCAACAACCCGCTAGTTTTGCCCCTTTTGATAAGGCCCGTACAGCTGGCTTTGAAAGCGCGCCAAAACTCATACCAGATACATTGAATAACGAGTTGGTTGTGTAAGGTGTTTTACAGTATGGACCCAAAGTAACATTACTCGGGTCGAGCGCTTCTTCATCTAAAGTAGGAAACGCACAGTTCATAAACATAACCGTACCTGTTACTTCTAAGCTTTGTGTAGAGCCAAATGCAGCCGTACGGTCAACATCTTTTGCTGCACGATAAACCCAACTACGCTCAGCGCGGTTAAATGGCATTTCTTCTCTATCTTGAGCAAAAAAGTACTGTCTAAAAAACTCACCTTGGCGTTCAAAAAAATATCGAAAGCGACCAATAACAGGGTAATTACGTCTAATAGCATGCTTAGTTTGTGTTACATCTCGAATATAAAAAACGACAACGATTAAAACCAACAACCCTAAAACAACAATAAACATACTTGCAAATACATCAATACTAAACATTATAAAATTACTCACCCAAGGCCCCTTGATGACTGTTTTTAAAATAAAAAAGTGCTATACCACCAAAATGACATAACACTTTTATTTGTTCAAGGCTTTAACTGCCTTAATATCTAATTCTGTTGTTTAGCTAACTCTGCTTTTATATATAAACGCACTTGTGTTTCAAGTACCGATAAAGGCACTGAACCATGGCGTAATATTTGATGATGAAATTCACGAATATCAAAGCTTTTTCCTAGCGCTTGCTCTGCTTCAATGCGTAAACGCTTAATAGTAAGCTCACCTATTTTGTACGAAAGCGCCTGTGCAGGCCATGTTATATAACGATCGGTTTCTGTTTTAACGTTATGCAACGAAAGCGCTGTATTTTCACTCATAAAGTTCATGGCACGCTCTCTGCTCCAGCCATACATATGCATACCCGTATCAACAACTAAACGTGCCGCTCGCCACATTTCATAAGTTAAACGACCAAAACGGCTATATGGGTTTTGATAAAAACCAGCTTCAATCCCTAAATACTCAGAGTAAAGCCCCCAACCTTCACCAAATGCCGAAAGGTAAGCATCACGACGATAGCTTGGTAGGCTTTCTAGCTCTGCATTTAGTGATATTTGTAAATGATGGCCAGGCACGGCTTCGTGCAGCGTTAATGCTTCTAAAACATACAAAGGGCGCTTATCTAAAGCGTAAGTATTTACCCAATAATACCCTGCTTCATCATCTCGATTAGAGCCAGAATAGCGACCTGTTGTGTATTTAGGAGCAATACTGGCTGGTACGGGTGCTACACCATAAGGTTTGCGCGGTAAGGTATGAAATAACTTCGGCAGTTGTGCATCCATTTTTTTAGCAATATAAGATGCTTCTTTTAAAAGTTGCTCTGGTGTTGTGGCGTAAAATTGTGGATCAGTGCGTAAAAAGTGGATAAATTCGGCAAACGTACCTTTAAAACCTACTTCTGCTATTACGTTTTCCATTTCACTACGAATTCGTGCAACTTCTTTTAAGCCAAGTTCGTGAATCTCTTTAGGTGTCATATCGGTGGTGGTGTAGTACTTAGCTCTATTTTTATAAAACGCTTCGCCATTAGGTGTATCTGATATACCAATACTTGTACGTGCACCAGGTCGATATTGCTGCGTAAAAAACGCTAAGTAATCTTTATAAGATTTTATAACCTCTTCTTTTATAATGATTTTGGCTTTTTGTTGTAGTGTTTTAAATTCACTTTCGCTTAAACCAGCTGTGTTAGTTAAAAATGGTTTATAAAATTCAGACGTAGTTACATCGTCAACAATGTAGGCATTAATTGAATCTTCATAACCTTCCAATACAGCTTTGGGTTGAGTAAGCCCTGTCTCAAGCCCTTTTTTCATCCAATACATGTTTTGCTCAAAAAAGCGTGGAACTTGCGCCAATCGTGCAAGATAAACTTGGTAATCTTCCGAGTTTTTATATTGAGAGCTATTTATTATGTACGACAAACCAGAATGAAACCCATATTCAGAGGTAAGCGGCATATAGTGCGCATTAAATACATATTCATCGACACTGTTTTGTACTTGAGCTCGAATAATATCAAAGTTAATTTGATTTTCATCACTTAGCTTTTCAATATTAATAGTGTCTAATTCAGCAAGTAATCGCGTTTTATTTTTATATTCTTGCGCTAAAAATTCAGGGGATAAATTTGGTAATAAATAACCTTCAACACCACCTACACGATCGTAAGGGTTAATACTTTCTCTATAATCAACAATACTTTGCGCTACTTGAGTAAATTGTTGATCTGAATTTTGCATGGTCATTTGGCATGCACTTAATGAGCACAAAACCGTAATACCAAATAATGATTGGCGTAATGGTCTTAGTAAAAAATGATTCATTATAATGTGACTTAGTAATGTAATTAATTTCATAAAGCTATCGTAGGGTAAATAAATAGCAAGTAAATGAGACCAACCTCATAGTAATAATCTCTACTTATACTAAGTGTATTAATACGTTACATACATTAAATGAAGTAAAAACAAGCTTAATTGATGACAAAAACAGCTATTGAGCCGCTAAAGTAAAATTTAAGTTCCCTAACTCTCATTTTTCCTTTTAAATAGCGATTATAAAGATTACTGTAGATAAAAATAATAAAAAGCTGGGATGCATAACCGCCTCATGGAATGAGATATTCGAATTTGCACTTACTGCGTACTTAGTTGGTATTTAAAATGATGTTCCATGATTCCATGGCTATTGCACAAGAAAAAATGACTAAGGTGTGTGTTTTTTTAGAACGCTTTGCGCTTGCACCTACTCCTTTGAATTATCAAGTTGTTTATACTTACACAAGCCAAACTAATTTAAAGCTAAATAACGCTCTAGATCGCATTATTGCGACTAACGATAATATTGATAGCGTTTTAATCGAACAATTATATTCTGAATTTTTAAATACGGGTCATACAACTCAAGTCAGTATGATTCAAAATGTTGATGGTGTTATAAATTCACTTTCTCACAATGCTCAAGCAACTGAAAAACAAATAATTCGCTTTGCTGGTCAAGTAAGCGAGTGTGTACATACACTAGATGAAAACAACATAGAACAGAGTCGCCAAGCGCTTGAAGTATTGAATAATCAAACCGCAGAACTATTAAAACAACACAAACAATTTAAACAAGAACTCAGTAAAGCTAAACGACTACATGACAAAACACAAAAACAGCTTACTCAATTACGTAAGCAACATGTTGTTGATAGCCAAACGGGTCTTTATAAACGCCATTATCTAACACAACAAACACAAGTGTGGACCAATCAGCAAAAATCTATTTGCGCTATTGCGATACAAATCGATAATTTAGATCATTTTACTGATAATTACGGCGATATTATCGGGGAAGTTATTTTAAACAAAGTGGCAAAACAAGTTCAAAAATACGTATTTCAAAGTGGTTTACCAGGGCGTACAGCTAAAGATCAATTTACCGTATTATTAGCCGACATAGACCCTGAAACAGCGAATGTAATTGCCGAAAAAGTACGTAATGGTGTTGAAAAGCTGCGTTTTGTTAGCTCAAAAACGGGTACTAAGCTACCTGCAATTAATTTATCGTTAGGTATTGCGCAACACGATCAGTTAGATGACTTCAATCAACTAGCAAGAAAAGCCTCTCAAGCAGCTTTTAAAGCGCGCTCACTCGGGCAAAGCTGTTTTACTGCTGGACATTAAATCGCCTGATGAATCATATTCAAATTGCACCAGCACGGCACAATAAAGTACACTAGCGTTTATTGCCACGATAGGATTAATCATGAACGAGACACCAGAAAAGACCACGCATTTTGGCTATAAAACAGTAGCCGAAGACGATAAAGCCTCAATGGTTGCAGACGTATTTCACTCAGTTGCGGCAAAATACGATGTAATGAATGATTTGATGTCTTTTGGTGTGCATCGCTTATGGAAGCGTCAAACAATTGCAAGCTCTGGCGTACGTAAAGGTCATCATGTACTTGATTTAGCTGGCGGTACTGGTGATTTAACTGCTAAATTTAGCCAATTAGTTGGTGAAACAGGTCAGGTTATTTTAGGCGACATCAATTCTTCAATGCTTAAGGTTGGTCGTGAAAAGCTACATAACCTTGGGTTAGTAGGCAATATTGACTACGTACAAATGAACGCCGAAATGCTGCCATTTCCAGATAATAGCTTTGATGTGATCACTATTGCATTTGGTTTACGTAATGTAACTGACAAAGATAAAGCATTACGCTCTATGTACCGTATTTTAAAGCCAGGTGGTCGTTTATTGGTATTAGAGTTTTCTAAACCTGAGCATGAAGTACTTAGCAAAGCTTACGATTTTTACTCATTCAATTTATTACCAACAATGGGCAAACTAGTTGCTAACGACAGTGAGTCATACAAATATCTAGCTGAATCAATTCGTATGCATCCAGATCAAGATACTTTAAAAGCAATGATGGATGATGCTGGTTTTGAACAAACAACGTATCAAAACCTTACCGGTGGTATTGTTGCACTTCATCGCGGTTTTAAATATTAAGGCAGAGATTAATGACGCTTGAACAAGCAACTGAGAAAAATAATGGTGCGTTAAATACATCAACTTTTTTTATGTTACCTAATTTTGTACTGTCGCTTATTGAGCGCATACTTAATCAAGCACTTAAACTCGATCCACAACTATCGCAAAAACTAAGCGCCGTAGAACAACAGCGCTTAGTAGTTGAAGTGAGGAATTGGCAGCAAACCATTCAACTCGTTTTCGCCGATAAAAAATTACATTTATATACCGCACAAAGCAGTGATAACGCTGACTGTATGATAAGCGCAGACATCGACACTCTCATTGCGCTAAAAAACCCAGCAATGCTTACGCAGTTAATACGCCAAGATAAACTCGATTTACAAGGTGATTTAAATATTGCCCAAACTTACAGTAATGCATTTTCGGGTTTAGATATCGATTGGCCAGAACAACTATCAAAATACATTGGCGATGCCCCTGCACAACAACTGTATCTATATTTAAAAGCACTTGGACAGCAGAGCAATAAAACAAAAGCTCAAATTAGTTCCATATTTACAAGCTTATGCCAAGACGAGCTTGCGATTACAATTCATCCGCTAGAGCTTGAGCAATTTAAACAACAAAATAGAGAGCTCAAAGGTCAAGTTGCTGCCATTGAACAACGTATAAATACCCTACTAAACACCGTAACCCGCTAAGGATTTTTTGTGTCGACTGCACGATTGTATTACATCACTAAAACATTACTTAGCTACGGGTTGGATGAGTTAATTCCCAAGCATAAAATCCCTTGGTTTGCCAAAGCGGCTCGAGGTAGTTTATTTTGGCTACGTAATAAACATAAAAACAAGCCTGCAGGTTTACGCTTACGTTTAGCGTTGCAAGAATTAGGTCCAGTGTGGATTAAGTTTGGGCAAATGCTTTCCACACGTCGCGATTTATTACCACACGATATAGCTTTAGAGCTCGCTTTTTTACAAGACCAAGTACAACCTTTTGAAGGTGAACTTGCGCAAAAAATAATTGAAAAAGCGCTCGATATTAATGACATTAGCGAGTTGTTTAGTGAATTTTCGCAAACACCGCTGGCTTCAGCATCAATAGCGCAGGTTCATACTGCTACACTTATTGATGATCAAAATATTGAACAAGACGTTGTAATTAAAGTTATTCGTCCAAACATTCACGAACAAATTAATGCCGATTTGGCGTTAATGGAAAAGCTCGCCAAGGTACTTGCAAAAGTACATAACGAATCAAAACGTCTGCGCCCTGTTGAAGTAGTAAAAGAGTATAAAAAAACACTGCTTGATGAGCTCGATCTAATGCGTGAAGGCGCTAATGGCATTCAGCTTAAACGTAACTTTGAAGATTCGGACTCGCTTTATATTCCAGCAGTTTATAGTGACTACAGCCGTCATAATATATTAGTAATGGAGCGGATTTACGGTATACCCGTATCTGATACTGATGCATTGCTGGCACAAAACACTAATATGAAACTGCTCGCCGAACGCGGTGTTGAAGTCTTTTTTACACAAGTATTTAGAGACAGCTTTTTTCATGCTGACATGCACCCTGGTAATATTTTTGTTTCGCGTGAACACCCAGAAAACCCTAAGTATATTGGTATAGATTGCGGTATTGTAGGTACACTCAACAAAGAAGATAAACGTTATTTAGCTGAAAACTTTATTGCCTTTTTTAATCGTGATTATCGCCAAGTTGCACAGCTACACGTAGATTCTGGTTGGGTTCCGTACGATACGAGTATTGAAGAATTTGAATTTGCTATTCGCACTGTATGCGAGCCTATATTTAATAAGCCTTTAGCTGAAATTTCGTTTGGTCATGTGCTTGTTAACCTTTTTAATACTGCGCGCAGATTTAATATGCAGGTGCAACCTCAATTAGTGCTACTACAAAAAACGCTACTATATGTAGAAGGGTTAGGTAGACAACTTTATCCACAATTAGATTTGTGGCAAACAGCAAAACCATTTTTAGAAGATTGGGTAAAACAACAAGTTGGTCCATTATCGGTATTGAAACAAATGTATGCTAACTTGCCATTTTGGGCAGAAAAAATGCCTGAATTACCTGATTTAATTTATCAAAGTTTAAAACGTACGCCGCACTCTCAAATACAAGTACAAAAGGCATCTCATAAACCTTTAGTGTTAAGCTTGTTTGGTAGTGCAACTATGATTATGGCAGCGCTTTGTTATTTACAGCACGATTTTATTGCCGCAAGTATTGCAATAACATGCTCTGTAGTGGGGTTTATAGCTGCGTGGCAAAGCGAATAAACTAAGTGCTATTTACGCTAGTGGGCGTATAATTAGTATTTAAAATATACATTTAATTATTTTATAAATGGGAGAAAACCATGGGTTTTGGTGGTATTAGTATTTGGCAATTATTGATTGTATTGGCAATCATCGTTCTTCTTTTTGGTACTAAAAAATTACGCGGCATTGGCGGTGATTTGGGCGGTGCTGTTAAGGGGTTTAAAAAAGCGATGTCTGATGAAAAAAGTACAGATAAAACAGAGCAAGAGACAACTGAGCAAATTCAAAAATCAGAAAGCGCAGCTCCAAACGAACCAGTTAATACTGAAAAAACCAAAGATAGCAACAAGGCTTAATTTGTATGGGAATGTGGGAACTCGTTGTTGTTCTTATTGTTGGTTTAGTCGTTTTAGGTCCTGAGCGTTTGCCTGTGGCTATAAGAACTGTAAGCCGTTGGATAAAAACTGCTAAGTCACTTGCTAATTCAGTAAAGGCAGAGGTCAGTGAAGAACTGCGTGTACACGAACTACACGAGAACCTTAAAAAAGCAGAGCAACAAAATTTAAAAGACTTAAGTCCTGAGCTGCAAAATTCATTGAGTGAATTACAACAAGCAGCCCAATCGGTTACCCACAGTTATAAAAAACAGCCATCAGATCCAGAAAATAACCAACATATTGATGAAAAAAAGTGAAATTTATTTCTCTTTCAATGGTCAACTTACTAAATGGTATAAATAATAATGGTTGAGGAAGTAAAATCGGGGTTTGTAGCTCATTTAATTGAGTTGCGGGATCGGCTAATAAAAGCACTATTAAGCATTTTTGTTATTTTTATTGCCATTGTGTATTTTGCGAATGACATTTATGCCTTTGTCGCACAGCCGTTAGTCTCGCATTTGCCAAGTACTGCAACCATGATTGCAACTGACGTAACTGCGCCCTTTTTTGCACCATTTAAGCTTACTTTGTTTGTCGCTTTATTTGCATCTATTCCGTGGATATTGCATCAAATATGGGGGTTTATAGCCCCAGGTTTATACCAGCACGAAAAACGTATGCTTATGCCTATTCTCGCCTCAAGTATCATATTATTTTATGGTGGGATTGCATTTTGCTATTTTGTGGTACTACCAATTATTTTAGGGTTTTTTACAAGTACGGGCCCAGAAATGATGACCCTTGCGCCCGACATAAGCAGCTATTTAGGATTTGTATTAAAACTGTTTTTTGCATTTGGTGTCGCATTTGAAATTCCAGTGGCCATTATGCTGCTATGCTGGAGTGGTGCAACAACAACAAAAAGCTTAAAAGAAAAGCGTCCTTATATCGTGGTGGGCGTTTTTGTAGTAGCAATGTTTTTAACACCACCTGATGTACTATCACAAACATTATTAGCATTTCCAATGCTGCTTTTGTTTGAATTAGGTCTAATTTTAGCAAAATTTTATACCGCTAAAGAACAACAAAAATCTGAGGAATAAAATGAAAAAGCAATTATCACTACTCGTTTTACTAAGTGCACCTATTTTTGCAGCTCAAGCAGAAACACCAATTAATGAGCAAGCACTGCAAGCATGTAGCTTTATTGAAAACGATTTTAATCGTTTGCTTTGTTACGACAATACAATTGCAGGCAAGTCACTTGTAAAGCCGTCGGTAACAAAAACACTAACACCACCAGCCGCTAATAATGTACCTGTAATTGCAAATTCGGTCGCTACAGCACCAGTGCAAGCTGAGGTAACAACTGGCGGTTTTGGTTTAGAGCATAAGCAAGAAGTACAAGTAGAAAAAGAAACTGAAATTAAGGCGATGGTTACATCTGTTGAAGAGGCGGCTTACGGCGAATTAATTATTTCGTTAGATAACGATCAACAATGGCGTCAAGTTGGTTCAGATCGGATGCGCTTAAAAGAAGACGATACTATTATAATTAGCCGTGGCGCATTTAATTCTTTTTTATTGAAAAAAGAAGGTAAAAACAGCTCTATTCGCGTTAAACGTACTAAATAATGTCATACACATTAATTGATGCTGGGGTTAACTTAACTAACCATCAGTTTGATGAGCAGCATCAAGATGTTATTACTCGTGCTAATACCGCAGGTGTTAGCCGTATGCTTATTATTGGCTGCGATATAGCTGGTAGTAAGCAGTCGCTTGAGCTTGCCATAAAGTATCAGCAATTTTCTACAGCCGGCGTACATCCTCATGATGCTAAATCAGCCACTGATGAGCTCGAAAACCAACTAACTCTCCTTGCAAAAGATAAGCACGTTATAGCAATTGGTGAATGTGGTCTTGATTATAATCGAGACTTTTCACCTCGAGACGTACAAAAAAGTGTATTAAGGCGTCAACTTGCTTTAGCTGAAAAGCTAAACCTACCGGTTTACTTACATGAGCGAGATGCAAGTAGTGATATGCTCATTATACTCAAAGAGTTTAATGTAAAAGGTGTATTACACTGCTTTACGGGCGATGCTGATGCGCTAAAAAACTATTTAGATTTAGGGCTTTATATCGGCATTACCGGTTGGGTGTGCGATGAACGACGTGGTAAAGACTTGCAGCAGCTAATACCTAGCATTCCTATTGAGCGTTTATTAATTGAAACAGATGCGCCTTTTTTAATACCTCGCACAGTCAAGCCAAAGCCAAAGTCGCGTAAAAATGAACCTTCATTGCTGCCTTATATCTGCCAAACAATTGCTCAGCTTTATCAAATAGATGAAGAGCTGGTAGCAAAACAAACTACAAAAAACTTTTATGATATTTTTGGCTTAGAGGCGCGTTAATGTCGTACGTAAAAGCATTATTTAGTTTATTAATGCTACTTTGCGCATTTTTCACTTTTGCTGATCCTGTAATAAATGACCACTTTAAACATGAAAGCATTAACACTGTGCGTTATTCTTTTGAACCAACCTCATTACTAAGTGCAACACAAAGTGATTTTAATAAATGGCATACAATAAAAAATAAACCTCTAAACCTTGGGTTAGAAGAGCGACCTGTATGGTTGATGTTCTCAATAAAAAACACTCTAAAAAATGATGTTACTCCGCTACTTTCACTCGATAACCCATTGTTAAATGAAGTTCAGGTGTTTCACTTACATAATTCGACATTGCTCTTTGAAACTCTAATAGGCGATGCATTTTTACTATCTCAGCGCTCAATAAAGAGTGAGTCGTTATTAGTTAAATTAACGATACCTGCTGACAGCACAACTACCGTCATTCTAAAAGTAACCAATAGCGCTGGTTTACGCATACCGCTAACAATATGGCAGCAAGATGCTTATTTAGCCCATAAAGGTAATGTTAACTTGGTATACGGCTTATTCATCGGTTTTGTATTTTCGTTAGCAGTAAGCTGCCTTGTTTTATATGGGTTCTCACATAAGCGTTACTTTGCATATGCCGGTGTTATAACACTAACATTAGGTTTTTTACTTTTATATCTTTGTGGGTTTGGTATTCGGTATTTACATCCAAATATACCGGGGATTCAGCAGATTATGATTCCCATATTACTAATGCTGGTTACTTTATTATTCCTCCCTTTGCAGCGACAAATTTGCCAACCTACAAATTCTAAGCTGTTTAATGTACAGAGAATAATAACTAACTTATTTGCGATTTCGATATTGTTTATTTGGATGCTGCCAAGCTCAACTATCACTTTGTTTTGCCTAATAACCACCCCTATTATTTTAAGTTTTTACACTGTAACTACATTTTCATGTATTCGTAAAAACGCCTCAAAACCGAACAAAGCACTGGCTCTTTCGCTTGTTTTTTTCTTGGTGGTTATGCTTTACCTTATCGCTGCTGTTATGGGGTTATATGCATTTAATAGAGGTACTCTCGCTTTTGTATTTATATGCTTTTTTAGCTGCACCTTTTGCCTGTGCTACTGCGTAATGAAACTATTTATTTTAGAGCGTGATGAGCAAGTAATTACACAACAAACCTTAATTGCTAAAAATGCAGCCCAAGATACATTATTAAAAGAGCGCTTTGCACTACAAGAAAAAACAAGCCAAGAACTAGAAACACAAGTAAATGAACGTACTTTTGAACTACAAGTAACCTTGCGAGAACTTGAAGAAAAAAACCAAGAACTTGAACAACTCAATACAGAGGATGCCTTAACTGGCATAAAAAACCGCCGCTTTTTTGATAAAAAATTAGTAATGGAATCCCGACGCTCTCGCAGAGAACAAACACCATTGAGTATAATAATGCTTGATATAGACCGCTTTAAAGCCATTAACGATACATATGGACACCCAACTGGTGATCAAGTTATTAAAGCAGTTGCAAGCATTATAAAAAATCGCTTAAAGCGACCTCTTGACGAGGTTGTACGCTATGGCGGTGAAGAGTTTGTAGTGCTATTACCGAATACAGAAAATAAAGGCGCGTACGATATTGCAGAACAAATACGCCAAACGATTGCACAAAGTGGCGTAGTAGTTGATGGAACAGACATTAAATTTACAATAAGTGCTGGCGTTTATACTGACGTTGCCAACGATATTAACAATCCCGAAATTTTTACTGAATGCGCCGATAAAGCGCTTTATTACGCTAAACAGCACGGTCGTAATCAAGTAATTACCTTTCCAACCCCACAGTAGGAGCATATTAATATGGCCCAATCAGGACTAGACCTTTTTCCGTACACCCGCATGCGCAGAATGCGCCGTGATAGTTTTTCACGTCGTCTAATGGCTGAAAACCAGCTAACAGTAAATGATCTTATTTATCCTGTTTTTGTACTTGAAGGTAAGAATCGCCGTGAAGCAATTGAATCAATGCCAGGTATTGAGCGCCTATCAATAGATTTACTATTGGTTGAAGCAAAAGAACTCGTTGAACTTGGCATACCTGCCGTTGCTATTTTTCCGGTAACACCTACAGATAAAAAATCATTATTTGCAGAAGAAGCATATAACGATGATGGCTTGGTACAACGCACCGTTCGCGCTTTAAAAGAGGCTTTTCCTGAGTTGGGTGTAATTACAGATGGTGCGCTTGACCCATTTACTACCCACGGACAAGACGGCATTATTGATGATGCGGGCTATGTAATAAACGATGTAACAACTGAAATCTTAGTTAAACAAGCACTCTCACATGCGCAAGCAGGCGCTGATGTAATCGCTCCTTCAGACATGATGGATGGTCGCATTGCTGCAATTCGTGAAGCTCTTGAAGCAGATGGATTTGTTCACACTCGCATAATGGCTTATTCAGCAAAGTATGCATCTAGCTATTATGGTCCATTTAGGGATGCGATTGGTTCAGCCGGAAATTTAAAAGGTGCTGACAAAAAAACCTACCAAATGGATCCTGCAAATTCTGATGAAGCGATACGCGAAGTTGCATTAGACTTACAAGAAGGTGCTGATATGGTTATGGTTAAGCCTGGCATGCCTTACTTAGATATTGTTCGTCGCGTAAAAGATGAATTTGGTGTACCTACTTTCGCTTACCAAGTAAGTGGTGAGTATGCAATGCACAAAGCTGCAATCGATAACGGTTGGTTAAGTGAGGAAGCGACTATAATGGAGTCTTTACTTGCATTTAAGCGTGCTGGGGCTGATGGCATATTAACCTACTTTGCTAAACAAGCCGCTCGCTACCTAGCTAAATAGTAAATTAATTACAAAAAGGCGGATAAACCGCCTTTTATTTACATCTATTTACATTTTTGTATTATTTTCGTCATGTTTATTCTCTAAACTGGTGTCCCATTTGGGATTTTAAAATACACGGGAATAATAAAAAAATGTTTAAAACAAAAATAACACCACTAGCGCTTGTTATTGCAAGCCTAAGTGCACCAGCCTCCGCTAATTTAATCATATCTGAATACGTTGAAGGTGGTAGTAATAATAAAGCAATAGAGCTTTATAACACATCAACAAGCGACATCTCGCTAGATGGCTACACACTTGGTTTATACTCAAATGGCAGCACAACAGTCGGTAATTCAATTGAATTAACGGGTACACTTGCGGCTAACAGTACATATGTAATTGTAAACTCAAGCTCTGTTGATGAACTTAAAGCAAAAGCGGATATTGAAAGTGGCGTTGCTAACTTTAATGGTGATGATGCGTTAGTACTAACTCAAGGCACTACTGTTATAGATAGCTTTGGTCAACGCGGTGTTGATCCTGGTTCATTCTGGTCTGAAGGTGGTGTACAAACACAAAATAAGACCCTTCGTCGTAAAGAAAGTATTCTAGTAGGTCGCACAACACCTGATGCCGCTTTTGATCCAAGTGAAGAATGGGTGCAATTTGATCAAGATGATTTTGATGGACTAGGTGTTTTCGGCAGCAGTGTTGAACCAGTACCGGAGCCTGAACCACTTGAACCATTAGTATGTAATGCAGATAAAACACTCATTAATGCTATTCAAGGCGATGGCAGTACAAGCCCTCTTGTTGGTACTCAAGTAGAGTTAGAAGGTATTGTTACTGCTGATTTTCAAGGTGATGGAGAGCTTGATGGTTTCTTTGTAAGCTCTCTTTCTGATGATGTTGATAGCAATCCACTTACCTCTGAAGGCGTTTTTGTTTTCTTTGCAGATACCGATGTAAGTGTTGGCGATCATGTTCGAGTACAAGGTACTGTTGAAGAGTTTTTTGATGCAACACAAATTGGTAGCGTAAGCCAAGTTGCTATTTGTGACACTGGTTTATCTGTCGCAGCTACAAAGATTACTTTGCCTTTAGCAGACGCAACTGACTTGGAAGCATTTGAGGGTATGCTAGTTACTTTAGAGCAGCCTTTAGTAGTTACCGACAACTTTGGTCTTGGTCGTTTTGGCGAAGTTGAATTAGCAACAGAGCGACTATATCAAGGCACGCAAATAGCATTGCCTGGTGATTCAGCCAATGCTGTTGAAACAGAAAACCTACTTAAAAAGATTTTACTTGATGATGGCTCTACAGTACAAAACTTAGATCCAACGGCATACCCTACCCCAGGCTTGTCTGCAGAAAACACATTACGTACTGGCGATACAGTAAACACTGTTACAGGTGTTCTTACTTATAGCTTTAGCCTTTACCGTATTCACCCAACGGTAGCACCTCAGTTTATTGCAACAAATGCGCGCGAAGATGCTCCTGAACTCAATGCTGATGCAGACTTACGTGTAGCTAGCTTTAACGTACTTAATTACTTTAATGGTGATGGTCAAGGTGAAGGATTTCCTACCGATCGTGGTGCAGACACCGAAGCTGAATTTATTCGCCAAGAAGCAAAAATTGTTAGTGCTATTAGCGCAATGCAAGCAGATGTTGTTGGTTTAATGGAAATAGAAAATGATGGTTTTGGTGAGTTTAGCGCCATTGCTAGCCTAGTAAATGCATTAAACGATGCTGATACAGCCAACCAATATGCATTTGTTGACTTCAATCTTGATCAAATAGGTACTGATGCAATCACTACAGCATTAATTTACCGTGCTAATAAAGTAGAAGAAGTAGGTACTGCAGCTATTACAACTGAAGCGCCATTTGATTTTAGTAACCGTACTCCAATTGCGCAAAGCTTTAAATCTTTAGCAACCGATGAAATTTTTACTGTTGCCGTAGCACATTTAAAATCTAAAGGTGGTTGTGGTAGCGCAAGCGGTGCTAACGAAGATCAAAACGATGGTCAGGCTTGTTGGAATGAAATACGTACGCAAGGTGCTAACGCTTACGCAGATTGGCTTGATAGCAAACCAACAGGTGTTGACGACGAAGATACTATTTTAGTTGGCGACATGAATGCTTACGCAATGGAAGACCCAATACGTGCATTTGCAGATAAAGGATATAAGAATGTAGTTGCAGAGCTTGATGGCAATACACTTGGTTACTCTTATAGCTTTTCTGGTCGCGCAGGAAGCTTAGATCATGCTGTAGCTACAGAGTCGCTGCTCAGCAAAGTGGTTTCAGCGCAAGATTGGCATATTAATGCTGATGAGCCAATATCACTTGATTACAATACTGAGTTTAAAAGCGACGCTCAACAGTCTAGCTTATACTCTGAAAGCGCATATCGTGCATCAGATCATGACCCTGTCATCATTGATATTAAATCTGAAGTTATTTTAACTCCAGAGGAACAAACACCGGTTATTGCTGCAGATCAAACCTTCTCAATTGATGAGGGTAGCTCAGTAGGTACTGTAATAGGTCAGCTCGTATTTAGCGATCCAAATGCTGATATATCGCCAGTGGTTGAATTTATAGTTTCTGGTAGCGAAAAGGTTTCTATTAATGGACAAGGACAGCTTATAATAGCTAGTGATCTTGATTCTGATTCTGAGAGTACTATCACACTGGCTGTTCAAGCAAAAGACAGTGCTGGAAATACATCTGAAACGACAACGGTTGTAATTCAAGTAAACGAAGTGGTTATAGACGATAATGATGATAACGATTCTGGATCATTATTTTGGTTAACACTGCTTTTAGCACCTATTTCAGTGATGCGTAGATTTAAAAAGAAATAATTAATTTTAATTCATTTTTAAAGCCGCTTTTGCGGCTTTTTTTATTTTTATACAAATGTAATTCAGACAAGCTTCATTAAACAACCCGTATTATCTTTAACATGATTTGAAAACCATCTGTTTAATCAAGAAATAACTACATGCAACTGAGTGTAATTTACACAAAAAATGTAACCAACTTAAATTAAAGCATGTTAACTGCTGATATTTAAAAGCTTTTATTTAGGTTCGAATATTGCTGTAAACCAATCAAGTGTTAAATAGATGAATCAATATTAACCCTAACCATAAAAATAAGTCGTGTTTTTATAAAGGAATGAAAATGAAACAATTAACCCATTTAATACCAACATGGCAACAGAGCTCAAAGCCACTTTTGGGTCTACTTATTATGTTTTTTGCTTGGGGCAACAGCAATCAAGCACTTGCTGCCACTGTTGATGTGGCAATCCCACAAAGCAGTCTATTTGATGTAATAAGCGCACGTGCAAAAAAGCTAGCCGCCGAAGAATATGTTGCACCTAAAAACATCGAGCTTGATGCACTTAATAATATTGATTATCAAGATTACCGCTCTATTCGCTTTAGAAAAGACAAGTCAGTATGGAAAGACGAAGGTCTTTACGAACTACAGCTATTTCACCCTGGTTTTTTATACAAAACACCAGTAACTATAAATACAGTTGATAGCGATTCTAAACGTAGCCGTCTCCCATTCAATACTGACTTTTATCAATATGACGGTACAGCTGCTCCTTTAAAAGACGAAATCACTAAAAGCATTGCCAACACACAGCTTGGTCATGCTGGTTTTAGATTACATTACCCATTAAATACCAATGAATATAAAGACGAAGTTATGGTATTTCAGGGTGCTTCTTACTTTCGTGTTGTTGGTCCAAACCAAGTTTACGGACTGTCAGCTCGTGGTTTAGCAATTGATACTGCTGAAGCGTCTGGTGAAGAGTTTCCAATGTTTAAAGAATTTTGGTTAGTTAAGCCAAAACCAGATCAAACTAATATTGTGATGTTTGCACTACTTGATAGCCCTTCTGTTGCAGGGGCGTACAGATTTAATGTAGACCCAACAACAAACACAGCTGTAAAAGTAGATATGCAAATATTTGCGCGTAAAGATGTTAAAAAACTAGGTGTTGCACCATTAACGAGTATGTTTTACCACGGTGAAAACAGCACTAAATTCTTTGATGATTACCGCCCTGAAGTACATGATTCTGATGGTTTATTAACAAGATCACAAGACAACAAATGGGTATGGCGTCCACTTAATAACCCAGCGCAGTTAAGCGTTACGTCTTTTACTTACGAGAACCCAAAAGGTTTTGGTTTAGCACAACGTGACCGTGACTTTAATAACTATTTTGATACTGAAGCACATTACCATGACCGTCCTAGCCTTTGGATTGAACCAGAAGGTGAATGGGGTAATGGCCGTGTTGAATTAGTAGAAATACCAACAGACACAGAAACAAACGACAATATAGTAAGTTATTGGGTACCTGAAAAACCTTTTAAAGCAGGTGACTCACTAAAGTTAAGCTATAAAATGACGACTTTTAATGCTCATTTAAACCAACATGACAAAGCACGAGTAGAACGTACTCGAATTGGTAGCGCTGCATTACCAGGTGAGGATAATCCACCACCTAAAAGTCATCGCCAATTCACAGTAGATTTTTCGGGTCCAGAGCTTAACCAGTTATCTGCAGCGCTAAAGTTAAAAGCAGATATTCAATTAACTACCGGTGAAGTGACTGATGTAACTGTGCAAAAACTTCCAGAAACATTTGGATGGCGTGTAGCTTTTAAAATTGCACCACAAGATGGTAAACCTGTAGACATGCGTTTATCGCTAAAACTACATGACAAAGAAATTAGCGAGGTATGGAGTTATGTCTGGTATCCAAATGACATCAAGTAAGCAAAAGACACCAACGTCTATGCCCTTTAAAACGATTCGCGTATTGTTGTTTGCTATCGCAGCAATTGGTATATCAGGTTATGGTATATCTATTATGTTTGAGATTTTAAGCTCAAACGGAATGACCCTACTTGAATACGCTTTACTCGTATTGTTTTCAATTACCTTTGCGTGGATCGTAACGGCGTTTTGTAGCGGTACAATTGGATTTGTGCTGCAATTACTACGAATTGACCCACTAACGTTAAAGCGTATTAAACCAATTACTTTTGATAGCGAGGCACTTGCCCAGCAAAAAACTGCTGTTGTAATGCCAATCTACAACGAAGACACTCACCGTGTTATTGCTGGTTTTGAAGTAAGTTTACAATCGTTAAAAGAAACAGGTGAACTGGATAACTTTGACTTTTATCTATTAAGCGATACACAAGACCCAGAAATAGCAACAAACGAACTAAATGCTTGGCATGCGTTGTGTGAGCGTTTAGGTGATACTGCAAAACAAGTTTTTTATCGTCGCCGTGAAGATAATAAAAATCGTAAAGTAGGTAATCTAACTGAGTTTTGTGAGCGCTGGGGCAGCAACTACGATCATATGATTGTTCTTGATGCAGACAGTGTAATGACTGGTAAGTGTATGTTAGAGCTAACAACAAGTATGCTCAACAATCCACAAGCTGGGCTTATTCAAACAATCCCAATCCCTGTTCGTCAAGATACCTTTTTTGGTCGTTTTTTACAGTTCGCTTCTGTACTTTATAGCCCAATGTTGGCAACTGGTTCTGCATTTTGGCAAACCGATAAAGCAAACTACTGGGGTCACAACGCAATTATCAGAGTTGATGCATTTATCACTTGTTGTGGTTTACCAACACTGGAAGGCAAAGCTCCTTTTGGCGGTGAAATTTTAAGCCATGACTTTGTTGAAGCATCTTTATTACACAGCGCTGGCTGGGACGTGCTACTAATTTCAGATATTGAAGGTAGCTACGAAGAAGTACCAAGTAATATTTTAGATTATGCTGTACGCGATAGACGCTGGGTACAAGGTAATATCCAACACCTTGGTTTATTATCTTCGTCAAAATTAAAATTTATGAGTAAGTTTCACTTTTTACTTGGTGCAACTGCCTACATTTCATCGCTAATCTGGTTATCTATGCTAGCGCTAAGCACTATTGATGCTGTAACACGTGCCTTAAATAGTGATGTGTATTTTAACCGGGTATATCAATTATTTCCGACATGGCAAATAGCTAAAACAGATTTAATAGATTCATTACTGTATCTGACTATTATTATTTTATTACTACCTAAATTAATGGGCGTAATAGTAACCCTAGTACACAGAAATAAACGTTTTGGTGGTTCTATCAGGCTAATATTAGGCTCATTGATTGAGACTGTGTTTGCTATTATTGTTGCACCACTTATGATGGTATTTCATGCCTACTTTGTTATTTGTGTATTCTTAGGTAAAAAAGTTAAATGGGATGCACAACCACGTGAAGGTCGTATGGTTCCATGGAAAGAAGCATTTGGTTACACGTTATTTTCAACCATTGTTGCAATTGCATGGGGTAGCACTGCTTACTACTTCACTCCAGTATTTTTCTGGTGGTTATCACCTATTTTATTAGGCTTAATATTAGCAGCACCTATTGTGCGTTATTCAAGCAGTATTAAATTAGGCGTATACCTTAGAAAAATGGGAATATTTATTTGCCCTAGTGAAGTTGATAATGACTCAACGCTAGAGGCGCTTAAAGTTCACCTTAAAGAGATTTCGGTACCAGCAGAAGGCTCTTACCCATTTTCTATACCTGTACTGCCTGAAGACCGCTTGGTGACTATGCCAATACATAGTTTTAAGGCACCACGCAAACCAAAGATGAAAGCGCTAAAAACAAAGGCAATAAAAAAGTTTAACTAGCGCCACACTCTCAAATAAAAAAGGAGCAATTTATTGCTCCTTTTTTATTGTCTTTTTAATAGCCCTATTAAATTTAAATACTGCTCACTTTAAAAATTTAAGCACCACTAACTACAAGTGCTATTAATTACCAGCTTAATGCTTATGGCATTAAACTAATGGGCTGTTATTACGACGAAAGCATATCTCGATGATGAAGTTAAAATTACGATATATGGCTTCTCTATATGAGTGGTTTTGATGCCATCAGCCATCTAATCTGGCAGAACAATCTATTCCCTATAAGGTTGGCATATTACAATTAGTGTAATTAAAGCTATTTTACATGCGCTTATTTTATAAGGTATTTCATTAAATAAATTTATAATGCTAACAATAGTAACCAGATAACCTTCTAGCAATCTTTTCTCAAGGTTGAACTTAAGCATTATAATGAGCGACTTTAGCACTCCTTCATAGGTTAGACATTAAGAGATAATTGGATTCAGGCCGCATTTTAATCGTCCTTTTTCTTTATCTCTTTTTGGGTTCGCTCTTCGTGCATATTTTGACAAAAAAATGATAGTT
>NZ_JADYXF010000045.1:0-40225 GCF_015864385.1 Pseudoalteromonas sp. SWXJZ94C | reverse complement strand
AACTATCAGTTTTTTGTCAAAATATGCACGAAGAGCGAACCCAAAAAGAGATAAAGAAAAAGGACGATTAAAATGCGGCCTGAATCCAATTATCTCTTAATGTCTAACCTATGAATACGCTTTAAATTAATTATTTTTAACATCGAGATGATCGGCAACGTAAGCGCCTCTATGACCTCTTTCTTTAGATGGACCAATTGTGCTATCTATTGCAGTTTGCTGCTCTGTAGCAGCATTAGTAGAAGCACCTAGAATAACAATATAAGCACTTATATAAAGCCACATAAGCATAATAACAACACCACCTAGCGATCCGTAGGTTTCGTTGTAACTTGAAAAACGCGACACGTAAAATGAAAAACCAATCGAAGCAACAATCCAAAGCACGGTTGCAATAGACGATCCCATCGTGATCCAGCGCCACTTAGCTGGTTTACGATGTGGTGCATATCTGTATAAAAGTACTAATGCAAAATTAAAAGTAAATGCCAGCAATGGCCATGAAATAAGCTTTATAAGTAAATCAACTTCTTCTTGTAAACCTACCAAGTTGAGAACAATCGGTAAAATACCAATAATCAATAACGCAAAAATAGACACAACAATAGCGCCTACCGAAAACAAAAATCGAACCAATTGCGCTTGAAAAAAAGATCGCTTTTCATATTCACGGTAACTAATGTTACACGCAGTAATTAATGCTTGGCTTCCCTTTGAGCTACTCCAAATAGTTAATACTAATGTACCCAAAGCACTCATACTTAAGCTTGCGTTTGAACTTTGGGCAAGGCTCGAAACTTGCGATAAAATAAGCTCTCGTGTGCTATCGGGTAATAACGTAACAAATTGACTTAAGTGCTCATTTATATCAATAGGAGATGCAAAATAGGCATAAACTGATACTAATGCAGCAATTGCCGGAAAAATAGCAAGTAGAGCATAAAATGCCACACCTGCAGCAACAAGCGATAAATTGTCTTCATCCATTTGTTTAAAAATACGTTTAGCAATATCCCACCAACCCACAGCAGGAATACTTATAGGTTGTGTAGCTTGCTGCCCTCGCTTAGCTTCTTTCATTCTAAACCTCAAAATTTGTATTATGTTATTACAGCAAAATATTTGCCAAGTTAAATAAAGCGTTTGGTATCAAACTTGCTAACATTTAACTATAAGTGACTCTAACACGGAAGATAAGCCATGCTCACTACTCTACAAAGCAGCCTAGCACTAAATAATACAGCACCAACAACTGAAATAATTAGAGTTGACACACTTTCGTGGAATTTCTTTTATGATCAAGGCGTGCAATTACTTCACGCAATAGCGCAAATTTTACCCACACTTTTACTTGGTATAATACTTTTAGTACTCAGTTACTTAATTGCAGGACCACTTTCTCGATTACTTATTAAACCCATTGATTACATGACCGACAGTAAACTTGTTCATCTCGTTATAAGGCGCAGCATAAGCACCTTAATTATTTTATTAGGAGTGTATTTATTTTTACGTTTAGCAGGGCTTACTCAATTTGCTGTTGCCATTATGAGTGGGACTGGGTTAATCGGTTTAATACTCGGCTTTGCTTTTAGAGACATAGCAGAGAACTTCATCGCCAGTTTATTATTGAGTGTACAAAGACCTTTTAAAATTGACGATGTCATTGAAGTAGATGGCCGATTAGGTATTGTTAAAAAAGTAACCGCAAGAGCAACCACGCTTGTTGATTACGATGGCAATCATATTCAAATTCCTAACGCGACTGTGTATAAAAATACCATTAAAAACCTAACTGCCAATCCAAAAATGCGCGGTAAAGTAGTAATTGGTATAGGCTACGATAACGACATACGCAGCGCACAAACTCTCGCCCTCGATATTGCGAATCAACAAAACGCGGTGCTTATCGACCCGCCGGCACAAGTACTAATAAAAAACTTAGGCTCCTCAACAATTAACTTTGTTTTGTATTTTTGGGTTAATAGTGAACAGCACAGCCCATTAAAGGTAGGCTCACAACTTATGCGAGAGCTTGTGAATGAGTTTACAAAACAAAATATTAGTATGCCTGATGACGCACGAGAAAGAATTATACTCACAGCCCCTAACGACAGTATTTCTAGTTCAGAGCAAAAACAGCCATCTCAGAGCAAAAACAAAAAGAGTGAAACAATTGATCAAACTAAAACGCTTGATGATGTAAGCAGCGACACCGATGAAATACGCGAACAAGCAGAGCAATCACGCGATCCAGAACAAGGAAAAAATATTATTTAAGGATGGCTTAGATTATATATAACTAAAATTTAGACACAAAAATTTAGACACAAAAAAGCCCGCAGCGTTAACTGCGGGCTTTTTATTGAATGAGTGAGTCAGCCGTATAAGCCGGGTTTTGTCCTTTCCGAAGAAAGTGATAATCATTCGTCTAGGCCATAAATCGCTCTATGGCTCAAGCAACCTACCCGGTTCCAACGTGGGCCACGCCATAAGGAACCCTATTTGGTCTTGCTCCGAGTGGAGTTTACCTTGCAACCGACTATTACTAGCGGCCCGGTGCGCTCTTACCGCACCCTTTCACCCTTACCAATCAGAAGATTGGCGGTCTCCTCTCTGCTGCACTTGTCGTGGGCTCACGCCCCCCAGCCGTTAGCTGGCACTCTGCCCTATGGAGCCCGGACTTTCCTCCCCCTGATCATTTTCGTCACAGGCAGCGATCATCTTGGCTGACTCGGCGCGCAGTATACATGAGGCAAATGCCAAGCGCAGTAAGATTTACTCTTTTTCTTCAATAATTGTTTTATACAGGGCGTTTTTCTTCATTCCAAAGTAATCTGCAACAATACCGCAGGCTTTTTTCATTGGCATTTCGCTTTCAAGTAGCGTCAGCATTTTGCGTGCTTCAGGCGGTACATCATCGACTAACTTTGGTTTACCAGGCAACATGAGTACTATTTCACCGCGTTGCTTAGTCGGATCATTAGTTAAAAACTGCTTTAACTCACTGACACTGCCATTAAAAAATGTTTCAAAGGTTTTAGTTAGCTCTTTAGCAAACACAACTTGTTGATCGTCACCGAGTGCATTAGCTAAATCGTCAAGGCTTGCCATAATGCGATGCGTACTTTCGTACATAATACTCGTCATACTTGAATTAACGGCTTCAATAAAAAAGTCTTGGCGAGCTTTACTTTTAGCGGGTGTAAAACCTAAAAATTGAAAACGGTCAGTTGGTAAGCCAGAGCAACATACTGCAGTAATTGCAGCGCACGCACCAGGTACAGGAGTTACATGGGCACCTTGTTCGCGGCACAGGTTTACAACTGCATAACCAGGGTCACTAATTAATGGTGTACCAGCATCTGAAACCAAAGCAATATTTAAACCCTGATTGAGCTGATCAATAATTTGTTGTGCTTTTTGCTTCTCATTGTGGTCATGTAATGCAAAGGTTTTAGCCTTAATACCAAAATGGCTAAGTAGCTTGCCGGTATGGCGAGTATCTTCAGCAGCTATTAAGTCAACTTGCGATAATGTCGCGATTGCTCGCTGACTTAAGTCGTCATAATTGCCAATTGGGGTGGCTACAATGTAAAGAGTGCCAATTTTCTGTGAATTCTCCTCATTTAACATTGAGGTCTCCTGCGTCAGTCAGTAATATAAGCAAATCGCGTTAACGTATTGGGAAATCATTGTGCGACTTAAACTAGTTAGTCTATTAATTATATTGTCAGGGTTATCGGCTTGTAGCACAACCGAAAAACCAACTAAAAACAGCGATAACTTCAGTAACAGCGCTAATGCACTAAAAAATCAGGCAACCAGTGCAGAATCTATTTACTTATTAGCTCAAAATCGCCAAGGTGCCGATAAAATACAGTTATTGTATAGCGCACGTGATGCAGCTATAACAGAGCAAAACTGGTCATTATTAGAGCAGATAGGTAGTGAACTTGAGCTAACGGCAAGTGTTGATCAAATTCAAAACCGCCTTTATATTGCATTTGCACAAAAACAACAAAACAAAAATGACCAAGCATTAGTTATTTTGCAATCTTTAGATGGTCAACTTACTCAACCTGAACATTTTGCTTGGCACCAGTTTTTAACAGCAAGCATTTATGCATCACAAAATTTTCCGAAGAAAGCTGCGCCTTATTTTTTTAGAGCCTCTGAAACAGCAACTAAAAACAATATGGAAATACCACAACTTAATCAAAGTTTGTGGGACAACTTAAAGCAATTATCATCTTATGCACTTGAACGCTTTAATCGCGGAACGGTTATTCAACAAGGTTGGGTAAACCTTGCTTTATATCAACAAGTTTATGCAAACAGTGGGGTTGAATTAGATCAAGCCATTAATAATTGGCGTCGCCGTTATGTAGGTCATCCGGCGCGTAGTATTTTGCCTAAACAAGATGAAGCACTGACTGAATTGACCCCTATAAATATTGAACGTTTAGTTGTAATGTTTCCTCAATCGGGCCCTAATGAGCGCTTAGGTGATGCACTTAAAGCAGGCGTGTTAGCCGCTCTTGATAAACAAAATATCAATGAAACTATTTTTATTGATGAAAACCTAAGTACAGAAGAAATTGCAGCGCAGCTTGAACAAATAAAACCTGACTTTGTTGTAGGTCCTTTATTAAAAGTTAATATAGATAAACTCGCTAATGCTAAAACATTAATAGATACTCCTGCCCTACATTTAAATACCTTTGATGGCGACCGGGTTTCTTTGCAGCATTACTTTTTTGCGCTTAATCCTGAGCACGAAGTAGAACAAGCTTTAGAGCATTTTTTAGCAATGGGTTATCAAAAACCAATGCTATTAGCACCTAATAATGCTAACGGGCAACGTCTTGTAGACTATTTTAATTTACAATGGCAACGTTACAGTCAGACTAAACCACAGATTGGCTTTTACGATGATAAAAAAGATATGCCCAATACAATTACTAGCCTATTAGAAGTTGATAAATCAAAAGAGCGTATAAAAACTGTAAAAGCATTATTTAGACAAGAAGTAGAAAATGAAACACGCTCTCGTGGTGATATAGATGTTATTTATATTTTAGGTGATGCAATTGAAACACGTTTAATTAAGCCTTTTCTTGATGTTAATGTAAGTACGTTTTCAGACCGCATTCCACTTTATGCAAGTTCAAAAAGTCATAGTAAGCAGATAGACCGCACAGACAAAGGCGATTTAGATGGCCTATACTTTACAGAACTACCATGGATGATTAACTCACAAATAAAACAGCAAGATTTGCGAGAGCAATACAATTCACTATGGTCAGATCAAGCTGATATAAGTCAACGCTTGTTTGCTATGGCCTATGACGCGGTATCAGTGCTACACGATATTAGGCAGTTAAGTGTTATGCCTAGCAGCCAATTTAGTGGCTTGAGTGGCAAATTATCTGTTAACAGTAGTGGGCACATTGAACGCACACTCGACTGGGCACAATATTCAAACCGCCGTATTAAACCTGTGCAGTTAAAAACACAGCGTCCGGTGCCTTTGTTTATGCAAACAGCGAGTGAAATACAAACTATAAATTAAACAAGGGGGCGACATGTCGTGGTTTAAAGAGCTGTGGCAAAATAGTCGTGAAAAAGGTCAGTATTATGAGCTTCAAGCGCAAAAGTATTTAATTACTCAAGGGCTAACGCCTATTGAAAGAAATTATTACTGCCCCTTTGGAGAGCTTGATGTCATTATGAAAGATGGCAACACTCTTGTATTTATTGAAGTTAAATTTCGTAAAAATAATGCTCGTGGTGGCGCTAATTACGCTTTAGGTCCACAAAAGCAAGCTCGGCTGAAACGCAGTATATATCATTATTTAGCGGCTAAAAACTTAACCAATCAAGCGCTAAGAATTGATTATGTAGCCATCACAGGAGACTCATCTCCTAATATTAATTGGCTTAAAAACGTATTTTAGGCGTAAATAACCTGAACTTTAGTTAAAGACTAAGTATAAATTATTGGTATTCCATGCAAGATACAATTAAAGAAATTTTTACAGAAAGCATTCAAGTACAAATAGCCGCCGGCGAAGTTTTACCTAGCGCACTTGAATCAGCCGCATTTACTATTGCGCAAAGTATGATCAACGGAAACAAACTAATTTGTTGTGGTACTGCAAATTGCCATATGCTGGCGCAACATATGGCGGGTGTATTAATTAATCATTATGAAACTGAACGCCCTTGCCTACCTGCTATTGCTTTATCTCAAGAAAATATAAACTTGGGACAAACAAACCAAAGCGATGACCATGAAACTTTTGCTCGTCAAGTAAGGGCTTTTGCCCAACAAGGTGACTTACTTTTAGTTTTGGCAATTAATGGTAATGAAAAGCATATTATTTCTGCCGTTGAAGCCGCACTAACTAAAGATATGAAGGTCATAGTTATGGTTGGTGATGATGGCGGCGAATTAGTAGGTTTACTTGGTCCTAACGACGTAGAAATTAGAACACCTTCAAAGCGCCCTAGTCGTATTATCGAATCGCATTTAGTTAACTTACATTGTTTAAGCGAACTGGTTGATTTAACGCTTTTCCCTCAGGATGAAAATTATGTTTAAACGCTCTCTTATTGTTTTAGGCACGGTTGTATTATTACAAGGTTGTGCAGCAGCAGTTGTTGCAGGTACAGCAAGTGCAGTAACGGCTGCAAACGATCGTCGTACCATTGGCTCACAAATTGACGATAACAACATTGAAATAAAAGCCAGTATTGCTCTTAGTGAAGTAGAACGTATCGAAAAATTCACCCATATAAACGCTGTAAGCGTTAATGGCATTGTTTTACTTGTTGGTCAGGTTCCAAACCAAGAAATGAAAGACGAAGCTCAGCGAACGATTGAAGACGTTTCGGGTATTCGTAAAATACACAATCAGATTCGTATTGGTTCAAATATTGGTATTACTACACAAACTCACGACTCTTGGCTGACTTCTAAAGTTAAAGGGCAGCTACTTACCGCTAAAGATATCAGCAGTAATAACATTAAAGTGGTTACCGAAAACGCGGAAGTATTTTTAATGGGTCTAGTATCAGAACAAGAATCAAACCAAGCCGTAAATATTGCTCGCAATGTATCTGGCGTAGAACGTGTAATTAAAGTTTTTGAATATATGTAACCTCACCAACTCAGGTGATAATTTATAGTTAAGACGATTAATTTTCTAATTTAATGACTATAAACTTTAATGAGTTATTACAGACATAAAAAAACCGCTAATTAGCGGTTTTTTTTGGCACTTACATATTATTTAATAACACGTAAATGGGAGCCTTTTTTCTTTTCAGGCTTTTCTGGTGGTGTTTCATCAGTAAATTCACTTGATGAATCAACACTTTCAAGCTCTGGAGCAAAATTGTCTTCGTCCTCTAAAAACTCATCTGCTGTAAAGACTGTACCTTCGCCATTTTCACGCGCGTATATTGCTAGTACTGCACCTAAAGGCACATAAACTTGCATTGGCTGACCACCAAAGCGCGCACTAAAGCTAAGTTGGGTAAGGTCTAACGAAAACTGAGTTACTGCTGAAGGACTTATGTTTAAAACAATTTGTCCATCTTGAACAAATTGCGTTGGCACTTGTACATTCGCAAATCCAGCGTCTACCACTAAATGTGGTGTGCATTCGTTATCCACTATCCAATCAAAAAAAGCTCGTAATAAATAAGGACGATTAGGCGTCATTATAAACGAATCTCACGCTCAGCTTCAGTTAAAGAAGCTTGAAATGACTCACGTTCAAATAAACGGATCATGTATTCTTTAAGCTCTTTAGAACCAGCACCATTAAGCTCAATACCAAATTCTGGTAAACGCCATAGTAATGGAGCTAAGTAACAATCTACTAAGCTAAACTCTTCACTCATAAAGTAAGGCGCTTCGCTAAAGATAGGTGCTACAGCTAGTAAAGCCTCTGTTAACTCTTTACGAGCTTGAGCTGCATCTGATGTGTTATTGATGATTTTTTCAGCAAGGCTGTACCAATCAGTATCAATACGGTGCATCATTAAACGGCTACGACCACGCATTACCGGGTAAACAGGCATTAGTGGAGGATGAGGAAAACGTTCATCAAGGTATTCCATGATGATGTTTGCCTGGTATAAACCAAGCTCACGGTCAATCAGTGTTGGCACTGTACCGTAAGGGTTAATTTCGTGAAGTGCTTCTGGCAAGTTATCTTTTTCAGCCAAATGAATATCTACACTTACACCTTTTTCCGCAAGTACAATACGTACTTGGTGGCTATACATACAGTTAGCACCAGAAAAAAGGGTCATTACAGGGCGCTTATTGGCAGCTACGGCCATGCCTATACCTCCATTAAATAACTAAAACAGCAAAAGGGGCTTAAGCCCCTATTGCAAAATTACCTTTAAAAATGTTCAACTTAATGAACATCTCTCCAGTATTCTTTCTTAAGCATAAATGCCAAGATAAACAGGATAATTAAAAATCCAATTACCTTAATACCTAGCGCTTCCGATTCAAGACGTGAAGGTTCACCCACGTACTCAAGGAAGTTTGTTAAATCACGAGCCGCTTGGTCGTATTCATCTACGCTTAATTCACCCGTACCATCTGTTTCAGTAGCAATAACTTTAGTCACAGTGTGACCATGTTCTTCTACATCTTTAGTTATAGGCGTTGGTAAACCTTGTAGTTCTTGAAGAACGTGAGGCATACCTACCGATGGGAAAACAATATTGTTAACCCCAAACGGGCGAGATTCATCTTTATAAAACGATTTTAAGTACGTGTAAATATAATCTGGTGATTTTACACGAGCAATTAGCGTTAAGTCCGGCGGAGCCGCACCAAACCAGTTTGCTGCATCGTCTTTTTTAATCGCATTTGTAATATGGCTACCTACTTTAGAACCGTCAAAAATCAACTGCTCTAAACCAACTTCTGTTGGGATACCGATATCACGAAAAGTACGTTCATAACGTTGATACTGCATTTGGTGACAACCAAGACAGTAGTTCATGAACAACTTTGCACCGCGTTGTAAAGATGGTTGATCAGTAAGGTCATTATTCGCTTCCATTAAAGGAACCGACGGACCTGCTGCCATAACCATGTTAGGCAACAAGTTTACTGATAAAGCAAATAAACCAATAATAAGCTTTTTCATCATTTCGTTAACCTCTCTGGCAATGGCTTAGTTTTTTCATTCTTACTGTATACAAACAACAGTACGAAGAACATAAAGTAAGTCACAGTACAGATTTGAGAAATAATCGTTTTCAAGTCAGTTTGTGGAGTTGCACCCACCCAACCTAAAAGAACGAAAGTAACTACAAAACCTGCAATGTTCCATTTATGAAAACCACAACGGTAACGAACCGATTTAACTCTACCGCGGTCTACCCAAGGTAATAACGCAAGTACCACAATCGATGCACCCATCGCCGCAACACCGATAAGCTTATCAGGGATTGCACGTAAGATTGCATAGAATGGCGTAAAGTACCAAACTGGGAAAATATGCTCAGGTGTTTTAAGTGGGTTAGCTGCCTCGAAGTTTGGACCTTCTAAAAAGAAGCCATTCATCGCTGGCATAAAGAACACAACCCAACAAAACAAAATTAAGAAGCCAACCACACCCACAATATCTTTAACTGTGTAGTAAGGGTGGAACGGTATCGCATCAACAATATCTTTTTTGTCAGTGTAATACTCATGAAATTTAAATTTAGGCTTATCTTTTTCAGCTACAGAGCCTTTCTTACGCTTAATCTCAATACCTTCAGGATTGTTTGAACCCACTTCGTGTAGAGCAACAATGTGTAAGAAAACTAAGATTACAATAACCAGTGGTAGTGCAATTACATGTAATGCAAAGAAGCGGTTAAGCGTTGCACCAGATATTACATAGTCACCACGGATCCAAAGTGTTAAGTCATCACCAATAACCGGAATAGCACCGAATAATGAAATGATTACCTGCGCACCCCAGAATGACATTTGACCCCATGGTAATAAGTACCCCATGAATGCTTCTGCCATTAATGCTAAGAAGATAAACATACCAAACAACCACAATAACTCACGAGGCTTTTGATAAGAACCGTAGATCATGCCACGGAACATATGCATATATACAACGATGAAAAACGCTGATGCACCTGTTGAGTGCAAGTAACGTAGTAACCAGCCATATGGTACATCACGCATGATGTACTCTACTGAGGCGAATGCGCCCTCAGAAGATGGAACAAAGTTCATCGTCAACCAAATACCAGTTAGTATTTGGTTTACTAGTACTAACATGGCTAATGAGCCAAAAAAGTACCAGAAGTTAAAGTTTTTAGGTGCTGGATACTGTGCAATATGCATGTTCCAAACACGTGTCATTGGGATACGGTCGTCTATCCAACCAATAATCTTACCAAACATTATGCTGCCCCTTTTTCTTCGCCCACTAAAATAGTGGTCTCATCAAGAAAAGTATAAGGTGGTATTTCTAAGTTTAATGGAGCAGGTACCGATTGAAATACACGGCCTGCCATATCAAATTTAGAACCATGACACGGGCAGTAGAAGCCATCATCGGTTCCTTCAACTTTTTCACTAAAATTACCTTGGAAAAAGCCAGGTGAACACCCTAAATGCGTACAAATACCTACAGCCAAAAATATCTCTGGACGTAATGAACGGTAATCATTTGTTGATGATTCTAATTGTTGTGGCTCTTGCGAATGCGGATCACGAAGTTGACCTTCATGTTCTTTCATTTGCTCAAGCATTTTTGGGGTCCGTGATACAACCCATACAGGTTTACCACGCCACTCGACACGTATTAATTGTCCCGGTTCAAGTTTGCTGATATCTACTTCTACAGGCGCACCCGCAGATTTAGCTCGCTCACTTGGATTCCAAGACGCAATAAAAGGAACAGCAGCCCCAGCCGCACCAACACCACCAACAACAGAGGTAGCTATGGTTAAAAAGCGACGTCGGCCATTGTCTACAGGCGCATTGCTCATCCACTTATCTCCACTTATGATTCTCAACACTTGCTATATTGAGAACATCAGTTACAGCAGGTTAATTATTCGAAATTTTTAAAATAAAAGCGATCATAATTAAAACCCTTGATTAAAACAAGGTTATTCACTGTCCCATACTTAAAGAACCTAACTTGACCAATGGTTTGGTTAAGCAAGCCCGAGTATAAAACTGAATAATTATAATACCGCTTTTGTAAAAACTATATACTGACCGAGATCAACTTCACTAAGAGGAAACAGTAAATAACTGTACATAGTGTTGTTAACCCGCTCATTTTACTTACCGGACAATTGTAGCAAAAAAATCCATCAATTAACTGAAGGATTTACACTAATTGCGATAATTATTTAACTTTTTTGCAGCTATCTGAGTATTTTTTAACTTTCGTTCGATTAATACGCAGTTATTAGTAAACTTGATCACCATGAATTGCTGTAATCATCAAGCCAGACCTCAGTCATTAACCAATTTATATTAAGTTGCAAATGTAAACTTTTTGATTTAAAAACAAAAAACCCAGCATAAGCTGGGTTTTTGAATTCTTGATAACGTATAGATTAACGTTTTGAGAACTGTGGACGCTTACGCGCTTTCTTAAGACCCACTTTCTTACGTTCAACTTTACGTGCATCACGTGTAACAAAACCTGCTTTACGAAGTTGTGGACGTAGTGACTCGTCAAACTCCATAAGTGCACGAGTGATACCGTGACGGATAGCACCAGCTTGACCAGTTGTACCACCACCGGCAACGGTGATGTAAAGGTCAAATTTTTCAGTCATATCAACTAGCTCAAGAGCTTGATGAACAACCATGCGTGCTGTTTCGCGACCAAAATACTCTTCTAGAGAGCGTTTGTTGATTACGATGTTACCAGTGCCTGGGCGTAAGAATACGCGAGCACTTGAACTTTTACGACGACCTGTACCGTAGTATTGATTTGCCATGATGGTGCTCCTTAAATGTCTAGAACCTGAGGCTGTTGTGCAGCATGGTTGTGCTCAGTACCTGTGTAAACTTTAAGTTTACGGTACATAGCGCGGCCTAAAGGACCACGTGGCAACATGCCCTTAACAGCCTTCTCGATGATCATTTCAGGCTTTGCAGCTTGAAGTTTATCAAAAGTAGTAGACTTAAGACCACCTGGAAAACCAGAGTGTGAATAGTACACTTTGTTTTTGAATTTGTTACCAGTTACAGTAACTTTTTCAGCGTTGATAACGATGATATAATCACCAGTATCTACGTGCGGTGTATATTCAACTTTGTGCTTACCGCGTAGGCGATGAGCGATTTCAGTAGCGATGCGACCTAAAGTTTTACCTTCAGCGTCAACTACGTACCAGTCACGTTTTACTGTTTCTGGTTTAGCAACAAACGTTTTCATTTATAAAAATCCAATGTTTTTCAATTAAAACCACAAGTAGTTAATATTAACTACTGCTCTAAGTTTGCTATAACCCCTTCGAGTTTTAGACTTTTGCGCCGCTCACAAGTGGCTAGACTATATGATGGCATAGAACGCAACGTGGCAGACGCGGGAGTATACCAGCACTTAAACAACATTGCTACCAAGCGCCTGTTTTTTCCACAAGAAATTTCATTAAAAGATTTATAGCAAGCACATGATTAATTTATCTACTTGCTATAAATAAGAATTACATCAAATGTTCTTTCGCTAAATACTCTAATGACTGCATTTCTTGCAAGCGACTTATACAGCGTTTAAATTCAAAATTAAGATTGCCTTGCGTATAAAGGTCGGTGATAGGTTTTTCAGCTGAAATAATTAAAGTTACATGGCGCTCATAAAATTCATCTACTAAAGCAATAAAGCGCCTTGCTGCATCATCGTTGGTTTGACCTAGTTGTTTTACGTTAGATATAATAACCGTATTGTATAGTCGGCTAATTTCCATGTAATCCACTTGGCTACGTGCTGTTTCGCACAATTCACTAAATTCAAACATCACAACGCTTTTAGCTACTTTACGCGTTTTAATTAAACGCCCTTCTATTTTTATAGGTTCGTTCAGTTGCCCTGGTTCTGTCGACAGCTTATCAAAGTACTCAAATAAGTTTTTATCCGCATCTTCATCTAATGGGCTATGAAAAATCTCGGCTTGCTCTAATGTACGTAATCGATAATCAATCCCGGAATCTACATTAACTATTTCAGTGTTTTCTTTAACAAGCTCAATTGCTGGCACAAAACGCGCTCGCTGTAAGCCATTTCTATAAAGTTCGTCAGGCACTATATTAGATGTTGCAACAAGTACAATTCCGCGTGCAAATAATGCCTCCATTAACCCACCGAGCAACATGGCATCGGTAATGTCTTGAACAAAAAATTCATCAAAACATATTATGTCGGTCTCAGCTTTAAAAATATCGGCTATTGTTTCTAACGGATTTGCTGTGTTGTTTAATTTTTTAAGCTCTTCATGTACTCGGTGCATAAAACGATGAAAATGTACGCGCATTTTTCGTTTTCCCGGAAGAGCTTCATAAAAGGTGTCAACTAAATAGGTTTTACCCCGACCTACACCACCCCAAAAATATAAACCTTTTATAGGAGCTGGTTCATCTTTATTAAATAGTTTTGCAAAAAAGCCTTTTTGTTTGGGCTTTTTTTGAATTAGGTCATCGTATAAACGTTGTAAATGACGCACTGCATTTTCTTGCGCTGCATCGTATACAAAGTCATCTCGCTTAAGATCTTGCTGGTATGTTTGCCAAGGAGTCATATCTATTTACAGTTAAAACGCGTTTAATTTGCCTAACATATTAACACGCATCATAACTCGGGGTATATTACCCTTAGTATGATTTATAATTGAATCGGCATTTGTTAGTTATTTTCCCAAAGGGGTAGATTTTATGGGCACAGTTATGTGGGTAGGTTTAGTTGTTATTGTTGCTGTTGTAGCATTTTTTATTGGTGCAATTGTTACCAAAAAACAATTTAAGCAAGATGAATTGAAAGAACAAGCTGAGCAAGCTCAGAGTACTCTAGAGCAATATCGTCAAGATGTAGCCGATCATTTAGCAAACACTGGTAAGCTAGTGAATAAAATGAAAGAAAACTACGATCAACTACTTAGTCATGTTGAAGAGACCAATCAACTACTATTAGAAGACAAAAAGAAAACGCCAGCCGAACCTTTCTTTTCTAAAGAAACAACAGAGCAACTACAAGCGTCTTTAAAAGAACGTCAATGCGATCGTTCTTCAGCCGCAGCTCAACCTGCGGATTATGTATCGGGCGAATCAGGTTTATTTGTAGGGGAAAACAAAGTTTCAGAACATTCTAAAGCATCTTGATGAACTTTTTTTTGACCCCATAGTCTTTAGATATAACAGCTTTGTTGTTTTATCTTTCCAATAAACCAAAAAGGGCTGCTTAAAAGTAGCCCTTTTTGGTTTTTTGTTTTTCTCTACGTGGAGTTAACCCTGACTATGAAAATGAAATTATCACTTATCAGTGCAGCTATTTTATCTACCAGCTTATTATTAAGCCCGGTAACGTCTTATGCAAAAATGCCAATTGCAGTGAATGGTCAACAATTACCAACTCTTGCGCCAATGCTTGAAAAAATCACTCCTGGCGTTGTAAGTATTCAGGTTTCAGGTTCTAAAGAAGTACGCCGTCGTGCAGACCCCTTAGAATACTTTTTTGGTAATCAACAACCTCGCAGCCAAAAACGTCAATTTAGCGGCTTAGGCTCAGGTGTTATTATTAACGCTGATGAAGGTTATGTGATTACTAATAACCATGTAATTCAAGATGCCGAAAAAATGGTTGTGACCCTAGAGGATGGACGAGAGTTTGAAGCAACTAAAGTAGGTGCCGATAAAGAATCAGATATTGCTTTATTACAAATTGATGCCGACGATTTAACAGAGCTAAAACTAGCAAATTCAGATAATTTACGCGTAGGTGACTTTGCTGTTGCTATTGGTAACCCATTTGGTTTAAGCCATACGGTTACGTCTGGAATTGTAAGTGCACTTGGTCGCAGTGGTTTAAACATTGAAGGATATGAAGATTTCATTCAAACCGACGCAGCTATTAACCAAGGTAACTCTGGCGGTGCATTAGTTAATCTTAACGGTGAATTGATTGGTATTAATACGGCTATTTTAGGTGCTTCTGGTGGCAACGTGGGTATTGGATTTGCCATTCCATCGAATATGATGAAAAACCTTGTTGATCAAATTATTGAACACGGTGAAGTACGTCGGGGGTCATTAGGTATATCTGGTCGCCCTCTTGATGCAGGACTCGCCAAAGCACAGCAACTTGATGTAAAGCAAGGCGCTTACGTTATGCAAGTAATGGACGATACAGCGGCAAGTAAAGCAGGTATTGAAGCTGGTGACGTTATTGTTAGTATTAACGGTGGTGATATTAGTGGTTTCCATGAGCTGCGCAGTAAAATTGCTACGCTAGGTGAAGGTCGCGAAATAAAACTCGGTATTTACCGCGACGGAAAAATTAAAACAGTAAAAGTAACGCTTGATGGTGCATCAGGTGTAACAGCTACAGGCGAAGAACTACACCCTGCATTCCAAGGTGCCGAACTTGAAAACGTGCAAAAAAATAGTAATAAAGGAATAGAGGTTACATCAGTAGACCCTCGCTCTCCTTCAGCACGTGTTGGTCTTGAAGAAGGCGACATAATAATGCAAGTGAATCGTCAACGAGTTGAAACGATTCGTGATATGAATAAAATCATCGATAGTACAAAAGGTAATATCGTACTTGGTGTTAAACGTGGTCGTGAGTCTATATTTATTTTAATTCAATAATAAATAACACGATTAATGTAATAAAAATAACAGTGGCACTTGCCGCTGTTATTTTTTTTATGTCATCATAAAGAGATTGCTCACTTAAATAATAAGAAACTCGTGCTGAAACTAATAAAATTTGTTCTCCCCCCTTTATTTGCAGGGCTCAGTATTGCTTTTTTAGTGGTTTTTTTCAGCCCTAATATGCGAGCGGCCTTACTTCCTAACGTTCCTTTACCAAGTGCTATGAGCGCTAGTCATTTAAGTTTTTCGGATGCCGTTAAACGTGCAGCTCCTTCTGTGGTTACTATTTTCTCAGAGAGTATTTCTAAAGAACCACGTTATAAAAGAAAAAACACCGTACAAGAGCTTGGATCGGGCGTAATCATGTCGCAAGACGGTTACATTTTAACTAATTACCATGTTGTTAATAATGCAGATCAGATTATGGTTATTTTAACCGATGGCAGACGTTTTTTTGATGTGCAACTTATTGGTTTTGACACTATTACCGACTTAGCATTACTTAAAATCAATGCAGACCACCTGCCTGTAATTCCTATAAATGATGACTATGCGTCTAGTGTAGGTGATGTAGTACTTGCAATAGGTAATCCACTTAATTTAGGGCAAACAATTACCCAGGGAATTATTAGCGCAACCGGTAAGCAAAAAATTACTGATAGCCCTTACAACAATTTACTGCAAATGGACGCAGCTATTAATGTTGGTAATTCTGGCGGCGCATTAGTTAATTCTAATGGCGACTTAGTAGGTATTACCTCAGCGCAATTTAAAACGCGCGAAAATTTAAATATTCAGGGAATATTTTTTGCAGTTCCCTATTCTCTAGCAAAAGAAGTAATGGGTAAATTAATTCGCCATGGTCGTGTTGTACGTGGCTACTTAGGCTTTGAAGGCACCGCAGTTGATAGTACTGGCAAAGAAGTTAACGATAGCCTTACACCGGTTTCTGGTATGCGTATTACTAACTTAGACCCTCTAGGTCCGGCATGGCAAGCTGGCATTGAGGAGCAAGATATTGTTATTAAAATTGCAGGGCTTTCTGTAGCTAATCCACAAAGTGTACTAAAAGAAATAGGTAATACAGAGCCAGGTAAAGAAATAGAGTTTGAGCTTTACAGAGATGGGAAAATAGAAAAAATTATGGTGACTGTTGCTGAACTTGAGACAAAGCTTTAAATTAAAGATAATAACCTTTATTAACTTTACAGCTATTTATTTTTAGTAGATAAAGCAAAAAGGCGTAGTGCCAGCACTACGCCTTTTTATTTACTAAAGATAACCATTAACTAAAAGCGCATAACACTAAGCTAGAAGTAAAAAATTATTAACTACTTCTTCGTTTAATATTTGCACCTAGCGCACTAAGCTTATCTTCAATACGTTGATAACCTCTATCAACATGATAAATACGGTCAACTATTGTCTCACCTTGTGCCACTATGCCAGTTAAAATTAAACTCGCTGAAGCACGTAAATCAGTTGCCATTACCTGAGCGCCACTTAAGCTTTTTGTGTCACCACAAATTGCTGTATTGCCCTCTAAGCGAATATTAGCACCCATACGTTGCAGCTCTGGTACATGCATAAAACGATTTTCAAAAATTGTTTCTGTTATTGTTGCACTGCCATTTGCCACTACATTCAAAGCTGTAAACTGAGCTTGCATATCAGTAGGGAAACCAGGATGCGGCGCTGTTTTAATATTGACGGCTTTAAGTTCACGACCACGCATATCTAAATAAATACTGTTTTCATGTACTTCAAGATGCGCATTCGTTGCACGTAGTTTTTCAATTACGGGCTCTAGTGAATGAAAATCGGTATTTTTACAAAGTACCTCACCGCCAGCCATTGCTGCTGCAACTAAAAATGTACCGGTTTCAATTCGATCAGGTAAAATACTATGTTCGCATCCAGCTAAACGCTCAACACCTTCAACTTCAATACGACTAGTGCCCGCACCAATGATTTTAGCGCCCATTGCAATTAAGCAATTGGCTAAATCGATAATTTCTGGTTCACGTGCAGCGTTATCAAGTACCGTTTTACCATCAGCAAGTGTTGCTGCCATCAATAGGTTTTCGGTAGCGCCAACGCTTACCATTTCCATAAAGATCTCAGCGCCTTTTAAACGACCATTTACCTTGGCATTAATATAGCCGTTTTCGACGTCAATTTGGGCGCCCATGCGCTCTAAGCCCTGAATATGAATATCAACAGGACGAGCACCAATAGCACAACCGCCAGGTAACGACACTTGGGCTTCGCCAAAGCGCGCAACCAAAGGACCTAAGGCAAGTACAGATGCGCGCATTTGCTTAACTAAGTCGTATGGCGCTAATGTTTTATTGACCGTTGCACCGTCAATTACTAACGTGTCGCCATGCCAATTAACATCTGCACCTAGGGTTTTTAATAATGCTTCGGTGGTCACTATATCGCGAAGACGCGGTACATTAGAAAATGTACTTTTACCATCAGCTAGTAGAGAAGCAAATAAAATAGGAAGTGCAGCATTTTTAGCGCCAGAAATAGTAACTTCACCAGCAAGTGAAGTGCCACCTTGAATTACAAATTGATCCATTAGGGAGCCCTATTTATTGCGGTAAAATAAATTTTTGTTCACGTTTCCACTCTGTTGGAGTAAAAGCACGAATTGATACTGCGTGAATTGTGCCATCTGAAATTGTATTCATTAATGGACCATAAACTAGCTGCTGCTTTTTAACTCGGCTTAAACCATCAAAGCATTCACCTACGGCAACAACTTCATAATGGCTACCATTGGCTTTCACATGCACTTCAGCTAATTGAAGTTCTTCGCGTAATAATGTTTCGACTTGGCTAGTTTCCATAACTCTCACTCAAATAGGGTTGTAACTTGACCCAACTGCATTAAATTTTGCAATTGTTCAGGTGGATTTTGCAACTCGAGGCGTACGCCTTGTTGCTTTAATTCTGCAAAAGAGTGAATTAACCAAGCTAAGCCCGCTGTGTCAACCCTAGATACCTCACTAAGGTCAAAATAGACGATTTTATGCTTAGTTAATAACTTGTTGTTCAGAAGTTGTTCATCGCCAATTGAATTTCGAGTGAGTTCACCACTCACTCGAAAATGTTGTTCATCAACATGGCTTATCGCCAGTTTAGTCATTCGCACCATTACCTCTAAACTGTACTGGTAACTGACTCTTTTGCTCTAAAAGGTTACTTACGTTATCGATACCTTGCTGGCGTAAAATACCTTGTAGTTCACTTTGTTTTGCATCTAATAAGCTAATACCTTCAGCAATCATATCGTAAGCGCGCCATTCACCGTCACGGTCTTCGCGTACTTTAAAATCGATTTTAATGTCAGGCTTACCATCTTCAACAATTTTAGTCTTAACAACAACGACATCTTTGCCTTTAAATGCTTGCTCAGCACCAAATTCAACTTTTTGATTTGTATACTGTGTAAATACACCAGCATAAGTTGCAACTAAGTATTCTCTAAACACAACAATAAAGCGTTGAATATCTTTAATTGCTTTTGCTTTTTCAGCATCATCGGTAATAGCGCGTACTTTAGATACTTCGCTACCTAATACGCGAAGTGCTGCATATTTATAATCGATATAAGGCATTAATTCTTCTTCAACAATAACGCGAAGATGCTCACTATCTTTAACAATTAATGGCTGGTCTTTTTTAATGCGCGCAAATGTGTTGTCTGCCACTTGGCGAACCATTTTGTTCGGATCGACCAATTTAACGTCTGCGGCACTAACGCTTTGCGTTAATGTCATTGTACCTAGTGCTACAATAGCTAAAAACTTTTTCAACATAATAATTACTCACTACCTTGGTTGAATAAAAACTGCCCAATTAATTCTTCAAGTACTATGGCAGACTTAGTATCTGTAATTGAATCGCCATCACCTAGTGCTTTACTCTCTACACCAAATAAATCATCAATCGCTTCGTCTTGTTTATTTTCAGTTACGGTTTGTCCTAAACAGCGTTGCTCTGCTGAATTTGGAGAAATAACCGGATGTATTCCTAAATATTGCTCACCTAGAATCCCTGAGGTTAAAATAGATATTGAGCTTGTATCTGAAAAACGACACAAATATTGTGCATCAATAGTCATATTAACAACAGGTAAAAACTCTTGTGGGTGAACGTAAATAGAATCAACACGACCAATAACTACACCACCCACTTTTACTGGTGCACGTGCTTTTAATGATCCGATGTTTTCAAACTTTGCATTGAGTGTGTATGTTTCACCAGAACCACTAATACCTGAATTGGCAACTTTAAGCGCTAACATTGCAAAAGCTAAAATGCCAAGTGCGACAAAAAAGCCAACTAAAATTTCTAATTTCCGTGAATTCATTATCTATACCCTATTAGCTGGTAAACATTACCGCTGTCAAAATAAAGTCAAAACCTAAAACTGCCAATGACGAATGAACAACCGTTTCGGTGGTTGCTTTACTGATCCCTTCAGAAGTCGGTACACAGTCATAGCCCTTATAAAGCGCTATCCAGGTCACTACAATGGCAAATACAAAACTCTTAATAATACCGTTTAATATATCTTGCTGAAACGACACTTGAGATTGCATTATTGACCAAAAGCTACCTGTATCAACACCAAGCCAATCAACACCAACCAAATGAGCGCCTATAATTGCTACGGCTGAAAATATTAGTGCTAGCAATGGCATACTGATAAAACCAGCCCAAAAGCGTGGTGCTATAATACGTTTTAGCGGATCAATTGCCATCATCTCGAGTGATGAAAGCTGCTCAGTTGCTTTCATTAAACCTATTTCAGCAGTAAGTGCACTACCTGCACGCCCAGCAAAAAGTAATGCAGTAACAACCGGACCTAGTTCTCGCAATAAACTCAGTGCAACTAACGGCCCTAAACTATCCTCAGCGCCATAACCAACTAACACGGTATAACCTTGTAACGCTAATACCATGCCGATAAATAAACCCGACACCATAATAATGAGTAACGATTGCGAACCCACCATATAAAGTTGACGAATAAGCAGTGGCGAACCTTTTTTAAAATTAGGAACATGCGCCAATGCACTAAATAGCATATAAGCTGACCGCCCAAGAGCCGCAAAACGACCTAGCGTTTTATGTCCTAGCCTTTGAAATAAATCCAACATTATGCTTTTTCTCCAAGCAGTTCATCTGCATAAGCTTGAGCCGGAAAATGAAATGGTACTGGACCATCCGACAAGCCTTTTAAAAACTGTTGAACTAAAGGAGATTCATGATTTCGCATTTCATCTGGAGTACCGCAACCAATTACGCCCTGATCGGCAATAATAATAACGTGATCGGCAATACTCATTACCTCTGTCACATCGTGCGTTACAATTAAAGACGACAAACCAAGCACTTCATTAAGCGACTTAATTAGCTTAACCAATACGCCCATCGAAATCGGATCTTGACCTGCAAATGGTTCATCATACATGATTAACTCTGGATCTAATGCAATCGCACGTGCAAGTGCGGCACGTCTTGCCATACCACCTGAAAGTTCTGAAGGCATTAAATCTTTAGCACCACGTAATCCAACAGCCTGTAATTTCATTAATACCACTAACCGAATTAAATCTTCACTCAGTTTAGTGTGCTCCCTTATAGGAAAAGCAATATTATCGAATACCGACATATCAGTGAATAACGCACCACTTTGAAATAGCATGCTCATTTTAGTTCGCGCTTCGTATAATTCTTTGCGCGTCATTTTTGGAATGCTGCCGCCTTCAAATAAAATATCACCTGAGTCAGGTTTAAGCTGACCACCAATTAAACGCAGCATAGTTGTTTTACCAATGCCACTTGGTCCCATAATCGCAGTGATTTTACCTTTAGGAACGCTAAAGCTCATATTTTTATATATGCTTCGATTGCCCCTCGAAAAGCTAACATCCTTTACTTCTACTATTGATTGCGACAAGTCGCTCTCCATAAAAATGTTCACTAGTTCTCCTATTTTAAGGCTTTTTCACCCAAGATGGAAAAAACAATTCGTAAGATTTTGTAATACACCTGCGAAATGGATCGTAAGGCTCGCTTAAAACGGCTTAACCCCGGCTTAAGCTTTGAATAAAAGCGCTTAAAACATTTATAAAACAAGTGCTACACAACAAGTAGACCTTACTCTTTTATTTATACTTTCATGTTGGCTTTTGTTACTATTCGCACAATATATATTTTGAATAACTGGCTTAACGCAATGGTTACCTCGTTTGTTATTTTAATTCTTGGTTTTACAGCTTTAGTTTGGAGTGCAGACAGGTTTGTTTATGGCGCTGCGGCGCTTGCAAAAAACGTTGGCGTTTCTACCTTAATTATAGGTTTAACTGTTGTTGCTATGGGCTCTTCTGCTCCAGAAATGATGGTTTCGGTTTCTGCAGCATTAGCTAACAAAACAGATACTGCGGTAGGCAATGTTATTGGCTCAAACATAACAAACATTTTACTTGTATTGGGTGTTACAGCCTTATTTCGCCCTCTCAATGTTTCATCAAGTACATTGAAACGCGAAATACCGCTTGTGCTAATAATATCGTTTGTTACTTGGTATATCTTTTCAGATAACTACTTTTCATTAACTGAAGGTATCGCACTTCTAATTGGCTTTGTGGTGTTTATTAGCGGATTGATTATCGTATCATTACGTTCGAAAAATAAAAATGATCCGTTGGTAGTAGAAGCTTGTGACGATGTTCCTAATAACGTATCCACTAAAAAAGCGCTATTTTGGTTAGTGATAGGTATAGTTTTATTACCGGTAAGCTCATATTTTTTAATCGGCTCAGCAGTCGATATTGCAAAATATTTTGGTCTGAGTGACTTGGTTATCGGTTTAACTATTATTGCTATTGGCACTAGCCTACCAGAGCTTGCAGCTTCAATTGCTGGTGTGCTTAAAAATGAAGATGATTTAGCCTTAGGTAATATTATTGGTTCAAACATTTTTAATATTTTAGCCGTGTTACCGCTTGCTGGTATTATTAATCCATCAATGATCGACCCATCGGTAGCTAGTCGCGATATACTTATCATGATTGGCGCAACCATCGCCCTTATTGTTATGTCATTGAACTTTAGAGGTTCTCAACGTATAAATAGAGTAGAAGGTGGTTTATTGCTAGTCGCATTTTTGAGCTACCAAGGGTACATTTTTAGTCAAGTAGGGTAAATCATGACAAAACTGAATTTTATAAAACAAGGTCTGCGCGTTCTTGATATAGAACGTCAAGCACTTAGTGATATTACTCAATATGTAGATGAAAACTTTAATCAAGCATGCCAGTTAATGTTTGATTGCAAAGGACGTATTATAGTTATTGGCATGGGGAAGTCTGGTCATATAGGCACTAAAATAGCAGCAACTCTTGCTAGCACAGGTAGCCCTGCTTTTTTTGTACATCCAGGTGAAGCAAGTCACGGCGATTTAGGTATGATCACTTCAAGTGACGTAGTAATACTTATCTCCAACTCAGGGGAGACCAGCGAAGTATTAAATATTATTCCGGTTTTAAAACGCCTTGGTGCAAAAATAATAGCCATGTCGGGTAATACAGAATCTACAATGGCAATACTTGCTAATGTACATGTATGCATTAAAGTAGAAAAAGAAGCTTGCCCTTTAGGGTTAGCGCCAACAGCAAGTACAACGGCAACACTCGCCATGGGAGATGCTATGGCTGTCGCGCTTTTAGAAGCTCGTGGATTTACTGCCGATGATTTTGCTCTTTCTCACCCTGGTGGAAGTTTAGGCAAACGTTTATTGCTTACTTTAAAAGATGTTATGCACAGCGGTACAAACACGCCTATTATTAGTATTTCACAAACTGTAAAAGATGCACTTATTGAAATGTCTGCAAAAGGCTTAGGCATGACGACTATTGTTGACGAAAATCAGCAATTGGCCGGATTATTTACTGATGGCGACCTACGTCGTATTTTAGAGCAACGCATAGATATCCATTCAACACCTATAGATGTTGTAATGACCAAATCATGCACTACGGCAACTCAAGGTATGCTTGCAGCCGAAGCGCTTAATATAATGGAACACAAACGCATTAATGGTTTAATCGTTGTAAATGAGTTAAACCAGCCTATTGGCGCACTGAATATGCAAGATTTATTAAAAGCAGGAGTATTATAAATGCAATTTGAAGAACTCTATCAACCGCTGAGCGATGACGCAAAAGCGCGCGCTAAAAAAGTAAAACTGCTTATATGCGATATTGATGGTGTATTTTCTGATGGTCGTATTTACCTTGGAAACCAAGGCGAAGAGCTAAAAGCGTTTAATACAAAAGATGGGTTTGGTATAAAAGCACTTATTAATAGCGGGTTTGAAGTTGCTGTTATTACAGGGCGTCATTCGCATATAGTGCAACAACGTATGAGCAGCCTAACCGTTCAACATATTTATCAAGGTCAAGAAAACAAACTTATTGCCTACCAAGAGCTAAAAAATAAGCTCAACTTAAGCGATGAAAAAATTGCCTATATAGGTGACGACGGTCCTGATATGCCAGTAATGGAATTAGTCGGTTTTGCAGTAGCTGTTAACGATGCGCATCCACTAATTAAGCGTTTATCGCACTACACTACACAAATGCCAGGCGGTTTTGGTGCTGTAAGAGAACTAACCGATTTACTAATGCTTGAAAACAACAAGCCATTAACTACTCAAGGTACAAGTTCATGAATGCAGCGCGCATAATACTAAGCGTTTTATTCATCAGCTGTATGGTTTGGCTTTGGTACCCTTATTTTACACAAACAAATATTGCAACGCAGGTAGAGCAAGAAGTTGTAGCTAAACCTGACTATATCGCCATAGAATTAAAGCAAACGGCGTATGATGAGAATGGTAAAATTAGCCATAAAGTAACTGCTGCAAAAATGGAGCTGTATCAACAGTTAGGCTTTACCTTTTTTGAAAAACCTATTTTCACTTTATATGACGAAAAGCAAACATGGCGCATCAATGCGGATGAAGCAACGTTGTATGAAGGTAAACAGTTAATTTTAGAGGGCAACGTAGTCGCTAAAAATCTAACTGACAACGCAATGATTGATAAGATCAATGCCGATAATATTCAAGTAGATATAAAGCAACTGACAATGCGCTCCGAACAGCCTGTCATTGTGACTGGACCTAACTTAAAAATCACCGGTAAAGGCCTTGAAGCCGATTTAAAAACTGAAGTGATAAAACTCATTAACCATACGCGAACCATATACTATGACCAATAAAATATTAAAATCACTTATTATTCCTACACTTATACTAGCCTTTAATAGTAATGCAGCAGAACAAAGTACACAACCTGCCGCTAATCAAATATCAATTAGTGCCGACAAACAAGAAGGCCAACTAAAAGCTAATGTAGGTATTTTTGAAAAAAATGTTGAAATTATTCATGGTAACCGTCGCATTACGGCTGACCGCCTCGAAGTGCATAAGCGTGACGAATTAGGTGACAATAAACAGTTATTAATTGCCACTGGCAGCCCTGCGTACTTTGAAGAAAAGCAAGATGACGGCACAATAATGAGCGCAAGTGCGAACGAAGTTCGTTACGATGTAGCTAAGCGTTTTTTAACACTTGTTGGCGATGCACAAGTATCGCAAGCTGGACAAAAAATTAACGCAAAAAGCATTACTTACGATATGCAGCAACAGCTTATTAGTGCTGAAAAAGACGAAAACTCTACCGATCGCGTTCATACTATTTTAGTGCCTATTGAAGCTACAAAAAGTAAAAAAAGCGATAAAGGTCAACCATGAGCACATTAAAAGCAGAGCTGTTAGCAAAAAGCTATAAAGGTCGTGAAGTTGTTAAAAATGTAGGTCTTGAGGTTAAGGCTGGCAGTATTGTTGGTTTACTTGGACCTAATGGTGCAGGTAAAACTACAACGTTTTATATGATTGTAGGACTTGTACCTAGCGACAAAGGTAAAATATCCATCGATGATAACGATATTACTCTTTTACCTATGCATAGTCGTGCTAGATTAGGGATAGGGTATTTACCACAAGAATCGTCAATATTTAGAAAACTGACTGTTTACCAAAACTTAATGGCTATTTTAGAAACGCGTAAATCGTTAAATAAACAAGCTCGAGAAGACACATTAAATAATCTATTGGATGAATTTAGCATTCAGCATATTCGTGATAGCCAAGGTATGGCTTTATCCGGTGGTGAACGTCGCCGTGTAGAAATAGCACGTGCACTTGCCGCCGATCCTAAGTTTATATTGCTAGATGAACCTTTTGCTGGTGTAGACCCAATTTCAGTATTAGATATTAAGAAAATAATAGAACATCTTAAAAACCGTGGGATTGGTGTATTAATTACCGATCATAACGTAAGAGAAACCCTTGATGTTTGTGAAAAAGCCTACATTGTTTCTCATGGGGAGCTAATTGCATCTGGCACTCCTGAACACGTATTAAACGATAAAACAGTACGCGATGTTTACTTAGGCGAGCAATTTAGGCTGTAACATTAACGCCATGTCTTTGAGCATCTGCTAGTATTAATTATAACAACATAAAAGGATTGTTAGAGATAAATGAGGCAATCATTACAGCTGCGCATGGGCCAGCAACTTACAATGACACCACAGCTGCAACAAGCAATTCGTTTGTTGCAACTCAGTACATTGGATCTCCAGCAAGAAATACAAGAAGCTCTTGATAGCAACCCGCTGCTAGAAGTTGAAGAAAACGACTACGCAGAAGATTCTGCTGGCAAAAATGAGCAAAAAGCTGATAACGATGACGTTACTGTTAGCGCATCTGCAGATGATGCTCCTAGCGAATACGAACAAGATAGTGGTGAAGCACTTGCTAAAGATACAGTAAGTGACGACATGGCTATGGATGTTAGCTGGGATGAGTACATGAGTGCTGCGCCTGCATCGTCATCAGGACCAATGCCTGAGGACGAGTCAATATACCAAGGTGCTTCAACCGAAACACTTCATGAGTACCTAATGTGGCAGTTACAATTAACGCCTTTTAGCCCTACTGATGAAGCTATTGCAATCGCTATTGTTGAAGCCGTAGATGATTCTGGTATTTTAACACTTAGCTGTGAAGAAATTTTAGAGAGCTTCAATCAAGAAAACGAAGATGATAACGAAGTCGAACTTGACGAAATTGAAGCCGTTTTAAAGCGTATCCAACTGTTTGATCCGGTCGGTATTGCTGCACGTAGTTTACAAGAGTGCTTGTGTATTCAGCTTAACCAGTTTGATAAAGAAACACCTTACATTAATGAAACAAAAATGATCTTAACCGAGCATATTGATTTATTAGCTGCTCGTGACTATCGTACATTAATGAAAAAAACTAAGCTCAAAGAAGAAGAGCTTAAAGAAGTAATGACACTAATACATACTCTCAGCCCTAAACCCGCTGATACGATTGTTAGAGAAGAGTCTGAGTATGTTATTCCTGATGTGTCGGTTAAAAAAATTAAAGGTCGCTGGGTTGTAGAATTAAACCCAGATAGCATGCCTAAAATAAGAGTAAACAGCCAATATGCTGCAATGTCTCGTACCGTTAAATCTAGTGGTGATAGCCAATTTATTCGCTCACACTTACAAGAAGCAAAATGGTTTATTAAAAGCCTAGAAAGCAGAAACGACACATTGTTAAAAGTAACAAATTGTATTGTTAAGCAACAACAAGGCTTTTTTGAACACGGTCCAGAAGCCATGAAACCAATGGTTTTAAATGATGTTGCTGAAATGGTAGAAATGCACGAGTCGACTATTTCTCGCGTAACAACCCAAAAGTATATGCACACGCCACGTGGAATATTTGAGTTAAAATACTTTTTCTCAAGCCATGTAAGCACCGAAAATGGTGGCGAATGTTCATCTACGGCAATACGCGCTCTGATTAGAAAATTAATCGCAGCAGAAAACTCAGCAAAACCATTGAGTGATAGCAAGATAGCGGATATATTGGCTGAGCAGGGAATTAAAGTAGCTAGACGCACGATCGCAAAGTACCGCGAATCTCTGGCTATTCCACCGTCAAATCAGCGAAAAAGTCTGATTTAAGACGCAAAAACAAAGAGGGTAACGCTTATGCAACTAAACTTAACTGGTCGTCACGTAGAAGTAACCGATTCACTAAAAGACTATGTAAACACTAAATTTGCGAAGCTAGAAAGGCACTCTGATCATATTAATAATGTTCATGTCATTCTCGATGTAGAAAAATTAAACCAAAAAGCAGAAGCAACAATTCATGTCAGTGGTGCAGAATTATTTGCCTCTACTGAACATCAAGATATGTATGCCGCCATTGACTCGTTGATTGACAAGCTCGATCGACAAGTTATCAAACACAAAGAGAAGCTTGCTCGACACTAATATTATGAAATTAAGTTCACTTATATGTCAGGACTGCAGCAAAGCTGCGGTCCTTTTTAATAGTAAAAAAAGAATTTTAGAGTTTATTAGCGAACTTGCTCACAACAAGCTTCCTTACTTATCTCAACAAGATATTCTTAGTGCTTTACTAAGCAGAGAAAAACTAGGTAGTACAGGCATTGGTAAAGGTATTGCAATCCCTCACGGACGAATGAGTGGCGTAGAAGAACCTTTAGCTTTAGTACTTGTTAGCGAAACACCTATTAACTTTGATGCGATAGATAACCGCCCTGTAGATATTTTTGTTGCACTCATCGTACCAGATGGTGATAACCAACAGCACTTAAAGACTCTAGCAACCATTGCTGATAAACTAAACGACAAAGAATTTTGTAAGCAGTTACGCTGTGCAAAATCAGATACAGAGCTATACCAAGTTATTGTTGATCAATCATAATTAATAAAAAAGGTGTTAAATGGAATTAATTATCATAAGTGGCCGATCAGGTTCTGGAAAATCGGTAGCTTTACGCGTAGTTGAAGACTTAGGTTATTATTGCGTAGATAATATTCCACTAAACCTGCTGCCTTCTCTAGTGCGAAGTGTCTCTGACAACTACGACAAAATAGCAGTGAGTATTGATGTTCGAAACTTGCCAAAAGAACAAGAACAGTTCAATGATATTTTTGAGTATTTACCTGGTTTTGCTAAACCAACGCTGTTTTATTTAGACAGCGAAGATCAAGTATTAATAAAACGTTTTTCTGAAACGCGACGACTACACCCTCTTTCTGTCGACTCATTGCCACTTGATTTAGCTATAAAAAAAGAAAAAGAATTACTTGATGTACTAACAACCAGAGCTGACTTTATGATTGATACCAGCGAGTTAAGTGTTCACCAACTCGCTGAATCTATCAGAGAAAAAATACTTGGTAAAAAAGACAAACAGCTTATTGTTACTTTTGAATCATTTGGCTTTAAATACGGAATACCTAAAGAAGCGGATTATGTCTTCGATGCACGTTTTTTACCAAACCCACATTGGGAGCCCGAATTAAAACCTTTAACAGGATTAGATCAGCCCGTTAAAGACTACTTAGCTAATCATAGTATTGTGCAAAAGTTTACATGGCAAATTCAAACCTTTGTGCAAACGTGGTTACCTCATTTAGAACGAAATAATCGTAGCTACTTAACCATTGCTATTGGTTGTACAGGTGGACAGCATCGTTCAGTGTATTTAGCACAAACGATTGGTGAAAGCTTTTCGATGACTCACCCAAATGTAAAAATTCGTCATCGTGAACAAGAAAATAAATAATTTAAATAATCACCTGTTCAGCTTAGGTAGAGTAACTTATGCGTTTAGAAGACACGTTTTTAATAAAAAACAAATTAGGCTTACACGCTAGAGCTGCAACGGTGCTTGCACAATTAGCCGTACAATTCGACGCTTCAATTACTATATTTCAAGATGGCAAAGAAGCTGCCGGTGATAGTGTTTTAGGCTTAATGCTGCTAGAGAGTAGCCAAGGAAAAGAAGTTAAAGTGGTATGTGAAGGACCCGATGCAGAGCAAGCTTTGCACGCTGTTGGTCAGTTAATAGCGCAACGATTTAACGAACAAGAATAGTCAGTAATAAAGAATCAAAAATTAGATAAACCAAAAAAGTTAGTAACCTCCCCTACCAAAGTAATATTAAAATTAATTAAGGACGCCAATGCCCGAAGCTTTTGAACAAGACTACCCACTACAACAATTAAAACAAGTGACCAAGTCGCTTAACAGTGGTCAATTTGTTCAAGTTAGGCGCATGTTAGCTAAAACCGCTCCTTGTGATACTGCATTATTATTAGAGTCGTCGCCGCATAAAATCCGCCGGCTGCTTTGGCAATTGGTTGACCCCGATGTACAGGGCGATGTACTTGAAGAGCTTTCTGAAGATGTACGTTTGGGCATTATTGCTCAAATGGAACCTAAGCACATTGCTGCAGCCACTGAAGATATGGGGCACGATGACCTAGGAGAAGTATTACGTAGCCTGCCAGATACCGTCTACAAAGACGTTGTTAGCGCTATGGATATTCAAGACCGTGAACGTGCCACGCAAGCTCTTTCTTATCAAGAGCGCTCTGCTGGTGCGTTAATGAATACCGATACGGTAACCATTCGCCCTGACGTAACTCTTGATGTTGTTTTGCGCTACATTAGGCTGCGTGGTGAACTACCTGAAGGTACCGATGACTTATATGTAGTAGATAAACATAACTGCTTCATAGGCGCTTTGTCATTAAGCACATTACTGACTAATCCACCTGAAAAAATTGTCCTCGATTTAATGGATGAAGATTGCGAATCTATTCCAATTTCTATGGATGAAAGTGAGGTTGCGCAATTATTTGAACGTCATAACTGGATATCAGCCCCTGTTGTAGATGATAACGATCAGCTACTTGGTCGGGTAACAATCGATGATATTGTTGACGTAATACGAGAAGATGCAGAGCATAGCTTACTTAGTTTAGCCGGTCTTGATGATGAAGAAGACACCTTTGCTCCCGTTTTAAAAAGCTCGAAAAAACGCTCAGTCTGGTTAGGTGTTAACTTATTAACAGCTCTTGCTGCTGCTTTTGTAGCTAGCTTTTTTGAAGGTACTTTAGATGTTTTACCTATTTTAGCTGTACTTAACGGTATTGTTCCTTCAATGGGCGGTGTTGCAGGTAGCCAATCGCTAACTCTCGTTATTCGTGGTATTGCAGTAGGTCATATTAATCAAACTAACCAACGCTTTTTAATGATGAAAGAGCTTGCTATTGGCGCGTTAAACGGTGTTTTGTGGTCGTTGTTAATTGCAGGTGTTATCGCGCTATGGCAATGGGACTTTATGCTTGGTGGCGTACTTGCCTTTGCTATGTTTATGAATCTGGTTGTGGCCGGCGTTGCTGGTGCGAGTATCCCTATTATTCTTAAAAAGATGAATATAGATCCCGCTCTTGCAGGTAGTGTAGTTTTAACTACAATTACAGATATTGTGGGTATATTCGCCTTTTTAGGCACCGCAACATGGTTGCTGATATAAGTTTAAAATGTAAATTTTTTAAGTTAACGTATTTAGAGAAAAAGCAGCCATTATGACAACTAGTACCAAAAATAAAAAAGACACACCTAAAAAAACGCCAAAACAAAAAGGCCTATCAATATTAAAGAGTGTGTTGATATATGGCTTCATATTTTTCGTAATTTATAACGCTGTAAATTGGTGGCGACAACCTGTTATGCCAGCAAATCCTCAATTACAATTAATAGATTATAAAGGGCACAACATTGATCTAGCAGCAATGAGCCAAGACAAACCAACGCTTGTGTATTTTTGGGGAACTTGGTGCCCTATTTGTAGTGTTACCTCCCCTTCAATAAACGAACTCGCAAACGAGAATAACTACCCTGTGGTTACTATCGCTATAAAGTCAGGTTCTGACCAAGAACTACATAACTATTTAAATGAAAACGGTTACAACTTTAATACTGTCAACGATCAACACGGTGAGATATTTGCCGATTGGCAAGGGCAAGTAACGCCATCCTATATCATCTTAAAAGATAATAAAATGACACAAGGGCTAACAGGTATTCAGCCGCTATGGTCACTTAAGTTACGTTTGTGGTTATCATCAACGTTTTAAGAAAAACTAACTGCAAGTATATAGGCACTAAATACGTGCTATCTCAAGAGGGGTTTCTAAAAGCTCGCTCTTTATCACCTACAATAATATAGATAATAAAGAGCAAGGTTTACTTAATTTACGCATTAAAAGGGCTTAAAAACCCTTAGCGTAATTAAACTAATCTACTAATTTAATTAGTAGATTTAATCACTAACGTGTACTTTGACGATTACCGCCTACTTTTGGTTTAGTGTTTGCCTTTTTAAATTGGCTAAAACCAGTATGTCGCGTTAATGCAGGACGTCCGCCTTTACTACCACCCTTACCTGATTTCTCATCTCGCCCTTCTTCAGGCACTAAACAGTTAGGTCCTTTACCAATTAAATTAGCTTTACCCATTTTACGCAGTGCTTCACGTATCATCGGCCAACCTGCTGCATCATGGTAACGTAAAATTGCTTTATGCAATCTACGCTGGCGTGCACCTTTAGGTACTGGAACAACTTCTGTATTGTTTTTTATATTACGTAAAGAGTTCATCTCTGTATGGTAAATAGTCGTCGCATTAGCCATTGGTGATGGGTAAAAGTTTTGCACCTGATCCAGCTTAAAGTCATTCGATTTAAGCCATAAAGCCATGTTTACCATGTCTTCATCTTTTGTGCCTGGATGAGCAGAAATAAAGTAAGGAATTAAATACTGCTTTTTACCTGCTTCTTTAGAGTACTTATCAAATAATTCTTTAAATTGATCGTACGCACCCATGCCTGGTTTCATCATTTTTGATAATGGACCGTCTTCGGTATGCTCTGGCGCTATTTTTAAGTAACCGCCTACGTGATGAGTTACTAACTCTTTAACATAACGCGGGTCGCGTACAGCTAAGTCGTAACGTACACCAGAAGCAATCAATACCTTTTTAATACCCTTAACTTCACGTGCTTTTTTGTACAAGTCTATTGTTGGCGTATGATCTGTATCCATGTGCTTACAAATTTCAGGATACACACATGATAAACGTCTACAGGTACTTTCTGCCTTTTTGCTAGTACAACGCAGTTTATACATATTTGCCGTTGGACCACCTAAATCAGAAATAACACCAGTAAAGCCTGGTACTTTATCTCTAATCTGTTCAATTTCTTCAATGATAGATTCTTGCGAACGACTTTGAATAATACGCCCTTCATGCTCCGTAATTGAGCAAAATGAGCAACCACCAAAACAGCCACGCATAATATTTACAGACGTTTTTATCATGTCATAAGCTGGTATTTTAGCATCGCCATAACTTGGGTGAGGAATACGCTGATACGGCAAACCAAATACAGCATCCATTTCATGTGTTTCTAATGGATATGCTGGCGGGTTAACCCAAATAGAGCGTTCGCCATGTCGTTGAAACAGCGCTCTTGCACAACCAGGGTTTGTTTCTTGATGTAAAATACGCGAAGCATGGGCATATAAAGGTTTGTTAACACTTACTTGCTCATAAGCAGGTAACTTAACGTAAGTTTTTTCCCATGGTTTAGGTCGCGCAGGCTGAACCATAATTGGTTTTGCAGCTTCTGCCTTTAAATCTATACCGGCTTGTTTAAATTCAGATTTACTACAGCCAACATCATCAGCGCCGTATGGATTTGGAATAGGGTCAATTTTACCAATTTTATCTATAGCGGTAGAGTCACTACCACGCCAACCTGGTAAAGGTTCTTTTCTAATAACAGCCGTGCCGCGAATATCTTGAATAGTATCCATTGTTTCACCCGCAGCGATACGGTGTGCAACTTCAACTAACGGACGCTCTGCGTTACCGTAAATTAAAATATCAGCTTTTGCATCAAACAAAATACTACGGCGTACTTTTTCTTGCCAATAGTCGTAATGAGCAATACGACGAAGACTCGCTTCAATACCACCAATAACTATTGGTATTCCTTTGTATGCTTCACGGCATTTTTGAGAGTAAATCATTACGGCGCGATCTGGACGTTTACCACCTACGTTATCTGGCGTATATGCATCATCATGGCGCATACGTTTTTCAGCTGTATAACGGTTAATCATCGAATCCATGTTGCCGGCTGTTACACCAAAAAATAAGTTGGGTCTGCCCAGCTCCATAAATGCATCTTTAGAGTCCCATTCTGGCTGCGCAATAATACCCACTCTAAAGCCTTGCTCTTCAAGGACTCGACCAATTACCGCCATACCAAAACTAGGATGATCGACGTAAGCATCACCACTAATTATTATTATGTCGCAGCTGTCCCAGCCAAGTGCATCCATTTCTTTTCGTGTAGTAGGTAAAAATGGTGCTGTGCCGTAACACTCAGCCCAGTATTTTGGGTAAGAGAATAAGGCGCGCTTAGCTTTGAGTGTGCTCATAAATTTGACCGTGGAATAACAAAGGGCGCGAATTATACCCTACTAAATTGTTTATATATACAACGCTTTTGCAGCGCATAGGACCTTTACTTCTAAATAATTCTTTATATTAAGTAATCTTTTTTGAAACCTGATTATGAACTAGAGCAATTCATTGTTAGGTACTTTTATATATTTTAATAACGAGTTACAACATAGTTTTGTTTAAAAAATAAAATTAAAAGCGCTGCTCTCATTTTGATTCTTTTGCGTATTACAATAAAATACAACTCATATTTATAACGATTTTATTATATGGTCAATAAAATATAGTTTTGGTTTATAGCCTAAATCGTACTATAGTCGATTAATAAAAAGTTTTATATTTCAAGCTAAATACTAGTTAAGGCGTGCTTATTAAACTGTTAAAATTATTCTTACAATCCCTTTTTCTTTTATTACTCGTAGCCGTAGTGATTGGGCTAACGCTTCCTCAAAATTATAGTGTTGATAAAAAAATTGAGATAAACGCCAACACTCGCACAATCAAATCATTAGTAACCGACTTTAATCAATGGCATAAATGGTCACCTTGGCAGCAGGTCGATCCATCAATTAAATTTACGGTAAATGAGCCAAGTTTAGGTGTAGGTGCTCATCAATCATGGGTAAGTAAATGGGGTTATGGCGAAATGACTATTACCTCTATAAGCCAAAATAAAATGAGCTTTAATATGCTACTGGATGATGAAAACATAGTGCAAGGTACTCTCGCATTTATTGAAGAAAACCAATCTGTAACAGTCATATGCCATATTGAAGGGCAAGCCAATACAATACTTATTTCAGGCTATATGGCTATACTTAGTGAGTACGTGTTGGGTAACACTGTAGCACTTGGGTTAAATAACTTAAAAACGGTTGCTCAATTAAGTGATATGCAAAGCATAATGGAAAGTCATGACAGTCAAAACAGCACAAGCCCGAATTAATCTTGCAAATACAATAGAGTCGCTACTTGGCTATTCAATAACAAAGGTTGGAAGCAATGGAGTACTTCCTGTTAATGAGCAAGGTTATGATCCGCAAGGAAAAATAAAACCGCTTTATCATATCAATAGTGATAACTCTATTTTAGCTCGCGCTCAAAAAAGGCAAAATCTACTACTCATTAAACAACAGCAAAATATAGAAACAATTTTAGCTATGGCAATGAGCTTTTGCCCCGATGTAACCAGTAGTAAACGACCAGATGCCGACTGGGTAGAGCATTTCATTGCTCTATGTGAAGACACTTCAAATGAATCGATGCAAACTCTATGGGCAAAAATTTTAACGGGAGAGACACTAAATCCGGGTACTTTTTCAATTAAAAGCTTACAAACCCTAAAGCATATGACCCAGCGCGAAGCTGATTCTCTACAAAAGTGTGTATCGCTTTCTGGTTACAATGAAAAAGATGATAGCCACTTTATTTTACTTGGCTTTTATAAAAAACCATCCTTATTTGATTTGCTACGTAAAGGCAATAAAGTATCTTTAAACTTAGGAAAAACAGGCATTAGCTTTCCAGATATTTTAACGCTCATGGATCTTAATTTACTGTACAGAAAAGAAATAGAATCAGCCGTTTTAAAAGTGGGACAAGAACTCACGCTCTCATTTTTATCTCAAAAAGTAACGTTAAAAGCAAAAAGTAACGACTTAGTACTGAGTTATTATAAGTTTACCCAAACAGGTGATGAGCTATCTAAACTTATAAAATTCCCCGTAAATAAAGTGTATAAGCAGCTAATAAATAGTGCGCTAGAGGTGGAGTTTGATTTAATGTGGCATGCTATAAAATAACACGCCACACTTTATTTAATTAGACAGAGATCGCTAATTAAAAATGAACCTGAAGACCCACAAACGGACCAGATGCATCAATATCAGTTGTAACATCATCTACATCATCAAGCTCTAATACCATTGAACGGTAACCTGCTTTAACAGCAACATCAACAGCTAGGTTGTCAATTAATTCCCAAGCAACACCTACTTGGTAATCTTGTACTTTGCTATCGTCGATTGCCAAAAAGCTACCTTCAAAAAACACACTCAAGCCAGTAAATGGTAAGCCTGCTTCAGCACGACCATAAGCTAATGGAACAAAACCAGAGAAGTTTTTTGTTTCGGTAAAGTTAGTGCCACCATCTTGAGTAGTACCGTTTACAACTATATCGCCATCAAACTGTTTAGCATTTAAACCTAAATCAATAGAAACTAAATCGTTATCAAAAATTTCATAATAAAGAATGTAATCAATGTGAGTTAAATCAGTAATAGTATCAACCGTTGTACCTACAACATAATCAGAACCGTTAAAGCTAAATGTATCTGTAAGCTGCGCAGAACCACTTAACTCAAGCTCTGTATACTTTAATTTAATGTTTGGTATTAATGGTACTGGGTGCTCAAGCGCCGCGTAATAACTTACAAATGTTTCATCTTCAAAATTAAAATCTTGAGGTGCATTATTTTTGTAAGAAAACTGGCCATCATTATCTGATTTCCAGCCATCAACACCTACGTATAAACCTAATAAGGTATCAGCTTGCGCTACGGGTGCTATACATGCCATTGAAAGGGCTGCTGCTAAACAATACTTTTTCATTTTTTATCCTTGAGCTAGTAGTTCGCTAAGTTCGATTAAAGCCGCATTGGCTCTAGAAATATAATTTGCCATAACCAGTGAATGATTAGCTACATAGCCAAAACCATTACCGTTTAAAATAAGTGGGCTCCACACTGTTTCTTGGGTTGCCTCAAGCTCACGTATAATTTGTTGAACGCTTACACGTGCATTTTTCTTTTCAAGTACATCATTAAAATCGTACTCTATCGCTTGTAAAAAATGTAGTAACGCCCACGTTGCGCCACGAGATTCATAAAAAACATCGTCAATATCTAACCATGGCGTTCTTACTTGCTGCTGTAGAGGAGCAAGTGTTGCTTGTTTATTTGATGAATTACCGGCTAAATCTGTATTTACTTTTTCTTGACCTACACTGGCGCTTAAACGCTGGCTTAAACTACCTAAACGTTTTTCAGCTTCTTTAAGCCAACTACGTAAGTTATCTGCTCGTGCGTAAAATTGGCTATCACGCTCATGCTCATTAGCAATTTGTGCACGATATACCATTAAATAATCAATACCCTTTTGGTACTCACCTTCAGCGCTTGGCCATGCCCATGCTTCAGAGCTTATATTAAACTGTGGCTGCGCCTTTTTAAGTGCTTCATGTTCCGTAGACTGTGATTGCGAACGGCTAAAATCTTTTCGCATAGAAAGCGATAAATCACGCACCATTTCTAGAGCGCCATATTCCCACGCCGGCATATCATCCATAATAATACTTGGCGGCATTACATCATTTGATAAGTAACCACCGGGTTTATCTAGTAAGGTATTTGCTACTGTAATTAATGTAGAAGTAGTTACGTAACCCGTAACTATTTTTTCATTACGAAGCTGCGCTTGCTCTTTGGCGTTTGCAACAACATCAAAACGTGAAGGCTCAGTGCTCCAATAAACAGCAATTGCGTAAAATATGATAAGCAGTAAAACAACTATTCCTGCTATTTTTCCTTTATGTTGCGACATATATACTCCTAGTGGTGAGAATGTTGAGTTGATGGTTTTGACTGTTCAGCTTGCGCTTCAAGTGAGACAACTTGAGCATTAGTAAACAAACGGTTACCGTCACTAAAATATAGCGTGAGTTTTCGTTCTTGCCCTATTTTTAATGGTTCTTGCGGCTCAAATACCATTAAATGATAGCCACCAGGTTGAAAGCTTACACTTTTGTGCGCTTTAATTACTACCGATTCAACCTTTTGCATTTTCATCATGCCATTAGCGTGTGAATGCTCATGTATTTCTACACGACCCAACCCATCAATACTTGCCTTTGTTAAGGTAGCGGCATTACCACTATGATTAGTAATGGTTAAGTAACCTACGCTTGATTTACTTGCAGGCAAAAACTCTCTAACTTGGGCATTACTAACTTCAAGTTCGGCTACATCAGTACCGTGTTCATGGCCTGAATGCGCTGACAACGATGACGAAAAAAAACTAAACATTAATGCAGAAGCCATCGAAAAACATAGTTTCATCATCATACTCATCCTTATTAAAACATAAAATAGCATGCTAAATTTAACATAGTTAACTTATAATAGTCAGTAAAATTAAGGATTAACAAGCCACTTTTTTGTTACCGATAACTAACCAACACAATACAGCAACAAATAGTAACGACCATGTAATCATTGCTGTTCCAAATAAAAGAGCTAAAACAGTACCTACAAGTGCAACTATACCTACACCAACTAATCCCATAGCCATTAACGCAACAACAGCGACTACAGAAACAATTGCCACTAAAGCACCAACTAACTCAAGCCCCACCCAGCTAATATCTGCAATCCAAAGCGGAAACTGCCAAGTATCAAAATGTATAAACAATATAAAATCAGTAAAAAATAATAAATAAACCAATACACATACAGCCAAGGTTTTCATTTTATCACTCCTTAATTCGGGTTAATAAATCACTTATAGGTAGCAATTACAAAATAAGTTGCGCTAAATTGACTTAGCAAAATCATATAACCCGAGTACATATTAATACGCTTTTTCTTCAAGACAGCAATGCGCTATAAAATAACCTAGCGCTATTACAAATGGAAAACTCAAAAATAACAAAACGGTTACCAAACGCGTTGCCCATACAGGAAAATCTAACCTATGAGCCAACCCACTACATACGCCTGATATTTTTTTGTTAAGCGTGTTTTTATACCAATTACGTTGATGATTAAAATTACTCATAACAACCTCCTAAGCAGTCTTCTGTAAATTAGTTTTTAAACTTGCTTTTAAACTAGCTAGCTCGGCATCAACTTTCTCATTTTTAACTAACGATTCAATTTGAACTGCAGTAGTTCTGGCTGTGTCAGTTAAATCATAAGCCTCTATTTGAGATTCAATACCCTCAAAACGTTGCTCTATTTGCTCAAAGCGAGATAATGCATGTGCAACCTTATCGCTTTGTAATTGCGTACTAATTCGCTTTCTAGCAATTACTATATTATGACGTTGCATTAGTTGGGTTTGTTTTGATTTAGCCTGAACCATTTTTTGCTGAAGTCGCTCACAATCAGCTTTAATTTTTAAAATAGACTCTTGCAATGTTTTTAGTTGCGCTTGCTTACTAGCAATACTTTCGCTAACACGTTGCTTTTCGAGTAATGCCGATTTAGCTAAGTTATCACGACTTTTTTCTACTGCTAACTCTGCTTTTAATTGCCAATGGACTAACTCACCTTCTTTATTTTCAATTTGACGAGTAATTATTTTCTCTTCGCATAGTAAATCGGCAGCTGTGGTTCGACACTCGTTTAACGCATCTTGCATGTCGTTAAGCATTAAATTAAGTAACTTTTCAGGATCTTCAGCCTTATCCAGCATAGCTACAATGTTTGATTGAATTACATCACTTACCCGGTTAAATATTCCCACGGTCTTCTCCTGTTAATTTCAAATTGATTACAACAAGGGGATTCCAAGAGTTGTGCCAAGTTCATTAACTTCAATATAAATCATTTAATATCAAACAATTAAATAGTTAAGCATTAAATTTTTAATGACTTCAAACTGAACAAAGCAGAGTGTAATTAACCAATAAACTATATTTTTGACTAAATTGTGGGATCAAAAAAGCCACTCGAAAGTTAACACCGATCAGTTAAGGTATTTTTGATCGGTTGACCGATCTTTTGGTTGCTTCACAATACCCTTATCATCTTTTG
>NZ_JADYXF010000044.1:0-40351 GCF_015864385.1 Pseudoalteromonas sp. SWXJZ94C | reverse complement strand
GTCTTTCGACAGCTCAATGAATTCTGAATTTATTTTAATATCTTTCGATATTGAATTGACTGTGCCGAATAATTACCGAAATAACTATTCTGTTGGTCACTCAGTTTTCAATTGAGACTCTAATTTGTTTGCCTCGCTACCTAAGTAGGTTGGCTGTTAGAACTCAATCTGTACGAGTGCCCACACAGATGATTGCTTTATATTGTTAAAGAACGTTTTGAGTCGCTTTAGCGTCTCAAGGGATGCGAATAATACACCCTTTATTTTTCGAGTCAACACTTAGTTTTAAACTTTCTTTTGGAAGATTTAAAACCGAAGTTTTATTTAACTCTCTGAGTAGTTCGCTCCTCGCTAGGCGTTGGCGTTTCCCGTCTCAGTGGGGTCGCATTATAGGGAGAACAGATTTTTACGCAAGTACTTTTTTAACAAAACTTCAAATAAAGTGCTGTTCGGTCAGTAACTAACCTAAAGTGTCTGAAAGTGGTAGTTTAATAATCAAATTTTGCTTTTGTAGTACTTAAATAAATTCTACTGTTACACTTATTGATAATCTAACTATTATTTATAGGTATAAATATGGCAATCCGTTCTTATAAAGGTGTTACCCCTTCGTTTAACACGTCTGTTTATGTTGATGAGTCATCGGTATTAGTCGGTGATATTACTTTAGGTAGTGATAGTAGTGTTTGGCCGTTAGTTGCGGCTCGTGGTGACGTTAACTATATACGTATTGGTAAACGTTCCAATATACAAGATGGCAGTGTATTACATTTATCTCGTGCTACTAAAAGCAATCCAGATGGGTATCCGCTTATTATAGGTGACGATGTAACTGTTGGTCATAAGGTAATGCTGCATGGATGTGTACTAGGAGATCGTATACTTGTGGGTATGGGCGCAATTATTATGGATAACGTAGTTGTTGAAGATGATGTGATTATAGGTGGTGGCTCTTTGGTCCCACCTAACAAACGCTTAGAGTCTGGTTACTTATATGTAGGAAGCCCAGCTAAGCAAGCCCGCCCTCTCACAGAGCAAGAACTTGCCTTTTTAAAAATATCTGCCGATAACTATGTATCACTTAAAGATGAATACTTAGCTGAAATAGCTAACTTAAGTTAATAAACTTACTTCAATTTGACCTGCCGAGTTATAGCTCTCTTCTTCGATGAGTTCCTCGGCACGTTCTTCGTAATCAAAGCGATATTTTTCAAAATACTCTGTTGCATGGCTTTCGTCTGTTAATTTAAGTGTATTTACTTCTATTACACACTCCACCAGCATGCCACTAACTTGTGCAAAAAATACTAACTGATGATCGGGCTCTCTAAATTCCAGTCTATCTATAAATTGTATTGCCTGATTCATTTGAGCATCCCTTGTTTAAGCGCATCCACTACGGGAAGTATTTTTGGCATTTTATTACGCCATACATAATATGCTTGAGCAGCCTGACCAACTAACATTCCGCTACCATCTAAAAGCTTAGCGTTAGTATTATGCTGTGCAACCCAATTCATAAAAATGGTGTTTTGCAGTGAATAAAACATGTCATAGGCTACTTCACAGTTAGTTATATGTTTTTCATCAAGTGCCGGCAGCTCGTTATTCATACTGCTAGATGTAGAGTTTATAATTAGTGAGTAATCACTTACTGGTAAATCATTAAAGCCAAAGCCAGATACCGGTCCATATTGAGTAAATAGCTCTGCGAGTTCTTTAGCTTTTTGTGCTGTGCGATTAACTATTATTATTTCCTGAGGATTATGCTCTAACAAAGGTAAAATAACCCCTCGAGCAGCGCCGCCCGCACCAATAATTAAAATGCGTTTATTAGTTATAGTTACTTTATTAGCGAGTAAATCATTTACAAAGCCTACACCATCGGTGTTATCTCCGAGTAATGTGCCATCATCTCGTTTTTTTAATGTATTAACAGCCCCTACAATTTTAGCTAATGGCGTAAGCTCATCAGCCATTGCATAAGCTTGCTCTTTAAATGGCATTGTAACGTTAGCACCAGCACCACCTTGCTCAAAAAAAGACAATACTGTTTTTTCAAAGTTATCGATAGGTGCTAATATTGCGCGATAGTCGATTTGCTCACCCAGTGATACAGCAAATTGTTTATGTATCGCGGGGGATTTTGAATGTTTAATTGGATTTCCAAAAACCGCATATTTGTCCATTTTAAAGCAACCTCTTTGCAGCTATACACTGCCTATTAACGATGATAAATAATATGATTAAACGACTTTTTTCTAAATCTAAGCCAGCTCCCGAGCAACAGGCTCCTACTCCTGAAAAAACACCTTACGAAATAATAGGTGGAGAAAAAGGAGCGCGCGCTATTTCCAATCGATTCTACGACATAATGGAGTCAGATGAATACGCTAAACCGTTATATGATATGCATCCTCTGCCATTAGATCGAATTCGCCAAGTATTTTTTGAATTTTTATCTGGTTGGTTAGGCGGGCCAAACCTATTTACAGAAAAACATGGTCAGCCAATGCTGCGTAAACGCCATATGCCTTTTACTGTAGATAAAGCATTGCGCGATCAATGGATGTACTGCATGAATAAAACGCTGGATATAGAAATAGACAATCCGTTATTGCGTGAAGGCTTAAAGCAATCATTTTCTCAACTAGCAACGCACATGATCAATCAGCATTAAATTTGTATTGTAACTAAATACAGAAAGGCGCTAATTAGCGCCTTTTTGATTACTGTGTAATTTTTATAATTGCCATTCTCTGGCTATTAGCTCACTTGGTTGACTAGTTAACCACTCTTGCGGGCGTAAGTAATACTGATATAGGTTAGCTTCTGGACTACTTGGCTCTGGTTTATAATTATATTCCCAGCGTGCAAGTGGTGGCATAGACATTAATATAGACTCTGTGCGACCGCCACTTTGTAGTCCAAATAAAGTGCCTCTATCCCATACTAAATTAAACTCGACATAACGTCCGCGACGATAAAGCTGAAAATCACGTTGTTGCTCTGTGTATTCATCATTTTTACGACGTTCAATAATAGGTATATAAGCATCTAAAAAGCTATTACCAACCGATTGCATAAACGCAAAGCTCTTTTCAAAACCAAGTTCGTTTAAATCGTCAAAGAACAAACCGCCTACTCCGCGAGTCTCATCTCTGTGCTTTAAATAAAAGTACTCGTCGCACCATGTTTTATATTTTGGATAAACTTCGCTGCCAAATGGCGCACAAATGTCGTGAGCAACTTGATGCCAGTGTTGTACATCCTCTAATACTGGGTAAAAAGGGGTGAGATCAAATCCTCCACCAAACCACCATATTGGCTCTTCGCCTTCTTTTTCGGCTATAAAAAAGCGCACATTGGCATGACTTGTTGGTACATGAGGGTTTTTAGGGTGAATAACTAACGACACACCACATGCATGAAAGCTACGTCCTGCAAGCTCTGGTCTGTGTGCTGTTGCAGAACCTGGCATTGAAGCGCCAAATACATGAGAGTAATTAACTCCGCCTTGCTCTATTACAGTACCATTTGTGGTTACGCGTGTGCGACCACCACCGCCTTCAGCTCGCTGCCAGTTATCTTCTATAAATTTAGCGCTGCCATCTGCAGCCTCCAAACCTTGGCAAATAGTGTCTTGCAAAGCCATAAAGTATGCTTTTACTTGATCTAATAATTCGCTTTGCATTTTAACCTCTAAATATTTTGCCCGTCATGGCGTCTTTTATTGTGCTTGGTTGAGTATTGCCACCTAATGGCTCATCAACGTAAAAGCCAACTTGTTCTGCAAATTGTGCTTTAGCTTGCTCAATGCTAATAACAGTTTCTTGTCCTGTTAAGTTTGCACTAGTTGATACCAGCGGCTTACCAAACTCTTGGCACAAACGCTTTACTGTTGGATGATTTGTTACTCTTACGGCTATAGTATCAAACTGCCCTGTTAGCCATTTTGGCGTGTCTTTAGATGCAGGCATAACCCATGTAATTGCTGCAGGCCAACTCGAAAAAATATCGGCTCGTTTATCCATTGGTATTTTTGCATCATCTACGTATTTTAATAATTGCCCGTAGTTATCAGCAATTAAAATAAGCCCTTTTTCAACCGGGCGCTGCTTAATTGCTAATAGCTTTTCAACGGCTTGTTGATTATCTGGATCGCAGCCTAAACCAAATACTGCTTCTGTTGGATATAAAATAACTTCGCCTTGCGTTAAACACGTTATTGCAGTGGGCATATTTGGAAGGTCAGACAAAATAGTCTCCAGAAATAATTAAATGTTAGTCAGTTGGGGCTAGTTTATGCATGCAACTTTTTTGTGGGCATTGCAATAGTGTGCTATTAGCCATTTTTCTTTCGATAACTATTGGCCATTTACACTCAGGGCAAGGTTGTTCAATTGGTTTGTTATTTAGTGTGTATTTACAACTAGGATAACAATCACAAGAATAAAATACTTTACCAAACTTATTACTACGCGCTACTAAATTACCTTTTTTGCATTTAGGGCAACTCGGTAATACTTCTTCATTTTGTTTTTCTTCATTTTCATTAGCAATATAATGGCACTGCGGATAACCCGTACACCCAATAAACATGCCGTAGCGGCCATTTTTAACCACCAGCGGTTTGCTACACTCAGGGCATGCTGAATCTTCAAGAACTTTAATTTCGTTACTGTCGTGATGTGCCAATGGTCTAATAAAATCGCACTCGGGGTAACTTGCGCATCCTAAAAAAGGACCTGATTTACTATTGCGGATCACTAACTCTGAACCACACTGTGGGCATATCTCGTATTCTTTTTCGAGGGCGTGCTTGTTCGCCGAGAAAAGCGAATGATCGATTTTACTCATGGTGATCCTAAAATATTAGTGAATTTTCGCCTAATATACCCAAACCACTTAAAGATACAAGCAATGCTGTGTTTATACGTTTAAGTAATTTGAGTGCAATTAAAATAATTATCTCTAATGAAGAAGTTCGCTGGGTTCATCAAAAATCAAATCTTCCATTTGCTCATACGCCTCCTCAGAGCCTGGAACATTAAATAAGATCATAAGTACAATCCACTTTAAATCCCCTAAGCTAATATTTGGCTTATCTAGTGAGGCTAAACAGTCCATTACCATTTCACGAGTAACATTGTTAATAACACCTATTTGCTCAATAAACATTAAAAAACCACGACACTCGGCACTGAGCCTTTGGCACTCGCTATCGGTAAATATACGAATTGCATTTGTAGGATTAGCTATAAGGTAAGGAGACTCATCACTGTGTTGTAAATCAGCCAGTTGCTCTAGCCAATCGAGTGCTTTAAATATCTCAGGCTTATTAAAACCTGCTCGCAATAACTCATCAGTTAGCTCATTTTGCTCTGCAAAAATATCGGCTTCGCTATGAATATAGTTTTCAAAAAGATATAAAAGAATATCAAACATATTACCTTCCCGCGCTTAGCTTAATATAGCCATCTAAAACACGCTCAATTTGATCATCTAATTCTAAATCGAGTAATCTAGCTAACACTTCATCTATTGGCATTTGAGCACGGCGAACGATATCGTCAACACTGGTCACCTCAAATCCAATACTGTTTAAAATCTCGCATTGGGATTTGGCCTGAACAGGCATATCCTTTGTATATACGTCACTTTGATAAGAAAAACTAACTTCATCAAGAATGTCAGTTACATTTTCCACTAACTTAGCTCCTTGTTTAATTAAAAAGTGACTAGCCTGTGACAGTGGATTTTTAATAGAACCAGGAACAGCAAATACCTCCTTATTTTGCTCAAGTGCATAACGTACAGTTATCAGCGAGCCACTTTTAATTTCAGCCTCAACAATAAGTACACCTAACGACAATCCCGAAATAATACGATTACGACGCGGGAAGTTATGTGCATTAGCGGCAGTACCTGGCAGAAACTCACTTACCAATAAACCACGCTCCAATACTTGGTCAGTTAATAATTTGTGGCGCTTAGGATAATAAATATCAACCCCTGTGCCTAACACCGCAATAGTATTTCCATTACCAGCAAGTGCACCTTTGTGAGCTGCTCCATCTATCCCCCTTGCCATACCCGACGTAACCGTAATACCAGCTGAAGTTAACTCGTATGCAAATTCTGATGCTATTTCAAGCCCCGTAGGTGTCGCGTTACGACTTCCTACAATGGCAATTTGTGGAGTAGATAACAACGAAATATTTCCCCTGCAAAATAGCAACAAAGGCGCACTTGCAATCTGTCGAAGATCTTCAGGATAAAGTGCATCAAAAATACATACTACGGTAATATTATTTTGTGTAATTAACTGCTCATAATGGCTCACTTGCTGCCAATTAGTATTGAGTAAATTAGTTGCCTGATTGGCGGTTAGACCTAACTGTAATAGTTGATCATGAGATAAGCCAAATAATGACTCAAGGGAATAGTTTTTAGATAATGCTAAAAGGGTTTTAATACCTAACCCTTTACACATATAAAAGGCAAGCCAGTGGGCTAGCTTGCCATAAGATTGATCCATGCTCTCTCCTAGAGCACCGACTCGCTACAACTTAATGAATAACTGCAAAATCTCCAACGCGAATTGGGTGCTGGTTTTTAGTTATTAGCGCATAACTTACTTTGTCATACACTTTAAATACAATTAACTCGCCGACTTTTTCTTTAGGCATAGTCCATGCTTTACTATTTACGTCTGGTTCAATACCCAATGTCTCTTTCGTATCAGCTACTAACTTCTCGAACTGACTCGAATCTTCAGGGTAACGAGGACCTCGCTGCCCATCTATTACACTCGGCGATTGACGCTCAATGTCTAACACATGACCAACTTCTAGTTGCTGATCAGAGCCTAAGTTTAGCACTACAATGTCCATTGTGCTGAATTCTCGGTGATGACTCGGTGAAGCAATTACACTTCCTTCGATTGGCTGCTCAGGTCTGTGCATATTAAAGTAAGCTGGCAGCATTTGTCCTTCTGATAGTGGTAATAAAAAATCACCTTGTTTAATCTCGCGCTTTACCGACTCAACTCGTGCAGAGGACGGGACTCCGTTTTCTACATCGCCTTGTCTAAATATACGCGCAACACCTACATAATGGGCTCTATTAGCCAATACTTCTTGAGTGTTTGGATCTGTATAAGGTTCGCCTTTATGGTAAATAGCATAGGCTTGGTTTAATTTTAAATTACCATTAATATATAAAATATGACCTAAAGTTTGTGTTTTAGTATTTTGGTTTGCACCTAAAACATATGGTTTAGCGTCAATCTCATCGCTATTAATTATCTGCTCATACGTTAAATAAGGCTTAATTAACTCAAGAGGTAATGTAGTAACCGCATTTTTACCTTTTGGCGTAATACGACCTTGAGGCGATAACTTACGATAAGCTTTATTGATCACCAAACGCGGATTTCCATCGGCATCATAAATGAGTGTTAACGCATCACCTGGGTAAATAAGATGTGGATTGTCAATTTGTGGATTCATTTGCCATAACTCAGGCCACAGCCAAGGTTCATTCAAATAAATACCAGAAATGTCCCAAAGCGTATCGCCTTTTTTCACAACATACTGTTTTGGTGCGTCTTTTTTTATTGTAAGAACATCAGCTACTGCCGGAAAAGCAGCACTTAATGCAAGCATGATTGCAACTAATGGAGATTTCATTGGGCTTCCTTGTATTGTTTTTTCATTATTATTGACCAAAACCTGTTAAAGGGGAACGCTAATGGCTAAAATAAGAGCATACAATACCCTAAATTAAGCACAAGTGTAAAAGGTAACTATGGCTACGTTAGAAGTTTTAAGATTTCCAGATGAACGTTTACGCACAATAGCACAAGATGTTGTACAAATTGATGACTCTGTACGCCAGATTGTGAAAGACATGCTGGAAACTATGTATGATGAAAATGGCATTGGACTTGCTGCAACGCAAGTAGATATTCATCAAAGAATTGTGGTTATTGATGTATCAGAAGAACGCGATGAACCCCTGGTATTAATTAACCCACAAATTATTAAAAAAGATGGCTCTACTATTAGCGAAGAAGGCTGTTTATCAGTACCTAACTCGTATGCAAAAGTAGACCGAGCAGAAACAGTAACCGTTGCTGCACTTAACGAAAACGGCGAAGAGTTTGTTTTAGACGCAGACGAATTATTAGCTATTTGTATTCAACACGAACTTGATCACCTTCAAGGTAAATTGTTCATTGATTACTTATCTCCATTAAAGCGCCAACGTATTCGTAAAAAGCTTGAAAAAGAAGCCAAGTTTGCAGAACAGTAATAAGCACCTTAGGAAAACTCAGTGACTCAACCATTACGCATTATATTTGCCGGTACGCCGGACTTTGCCGCACGTCATTTACAAAAGCTAATTGAAAGTGAACATCAAATAGTAGGTGTTTATAGCCAACCTGACCGCCCTGCTGGTCGAGGTAAAAAATTAAAAGCCAGTGAAGTTAAAGAGCTAGCGCTTGAGCATAACTTACCTGTTTTTCAGCCACCATCATTAAAAGCTCAAGACGCATTAAATGAGCTTAACAGCCTAAATGCCGATATTATGATTGTTGTGGCCTATGGCTTAATTTTACCTAAAGCAATTTTAGACGCACCAAGAATGGGCTGTTTAAATGTTCACGGATCTATTTTACCGCGCTGGCGCGGAGCGGCACCAATTCAACGCGCGATTTGGGCTGGTGACGAACAAACTGGCGTAACAATAATGCAAATGGATGAAGGGCTAGATACCGGCGATATGCTACATATTAGCCGCTGTCCTATTAGCACGATAGAAACCAGCGCAAGTTTATATACAAAACTTGCAGAGCTAGGCCCAAGTGCATTGATTGAAACCATTAACAAATTAGCGAATGGTGAAATCACTCCTGAGCCACAAAATGATGAACTCGCTAATTACGCTAAAAAGCTTTCTAAAGAAGAAGCGAATATTGACTGGTCAATGAGCGCGGTACAAATTGAGCGAAACATTCGCTCTTTTAATCCATGGCCAGTGTGCTTTACCCAAATGGGTGGACAAACAGTAAAGATTTATCAAGCGCAAGTTATCTTGCAATCAGGTAATCCTGGGCAAATTTTATTAAGCGACAAAAACGGTGTAATAGTCGCGTGTGGCGAACACGCTTTATGTATTACACAATTACAACCGCAAGGTAAAAAACCAATGGCAATTAACGACTTTTTAAATGGTCGTAGTGACTGGGTAACTCCTGGCACAATATTAGGCGAAAATAATGAGTAATGTTCAAAATGTACGAGCGCTTGCCGCTGAAACTTTATATAACGTAGTTGATAAAGGCGCATCGCTTAATCAAGAACTCCCATTTGCAAGCCAAGGCTTGCCGCCTAAAGATAAAGCGCTGCTACAGCAAATTTGCTATGGCGTTTTACGCTACTTACCTAGCCTTGAAAATTACTGCCAACATTTAGTGGAAGATCCACTTAAAGGTAAACGCAGAATATTTCAATTTTTACTGTATGTTGGTATTTATCAACTACAACATATGCGCGTACCGCCACATGCAGCAATTTCAGAAACGGTAAATGCACTTGCTCAACTACGAGCTTTAGGCTTAAAAGGTCTTATTAACGCTATATTACGTAGTTTTCAGCGCCAACAAGTTGAACTTGAAGAAAAGGCAAAACTAATTCCGGTGTGTTTATATAACCACCCAAATTGGTTTATTAAGCAAGTTAAAGAAGCCTACCCTGATAGCTGGGAAGAAATACTTGCAGAAAACCAACATCAAGCACCTATGTGGTTACGTGTAAATCAATCACAATTTAGCACTCAAGAATACAGCGATATACTTAGCGCTAATGATATTGAGCACACCGTAAACCCTGACTTTATAGATGGGATTAAGCTTGCCAAACCACGCGATGTATTTTCACTGCCTGAGTTTGATACAGGTGCGTGTTCAGTACAAGACGCTGCAGCACAGTTGGCAGCTCGCTTTTTAGAGCCAAAAGATGATGACTATATTTTAGATGCCTGCGCAGCACCTGGCGGTAAAACATGTCATATTTTAGAGCTAGCTGATGCAGAAGTACTTGCTCTCGACAGCGATTCAACCCGACTAGAGCGTGTTAAACAAAACTTAACCCGTATTGGTCTTGGCGCTGACTTACAATGTGGTGATGCGTCACAACCACACACATGGTGGGACGATAAACAATTTGATCGTATTTTATTAGACGTGCCTTGTTCGGCTACTGGTGTAATTCGCCGTCATCCAGATATAAAATGGCTTCGTCGCGCATCAGATATTGTAGATTTAGCCGCTCTTCAGGGCGATATACTCAATAGCATTTGGCCACTATTAAAGCCAGGCGGCACATTGGTATATGCTACATGCTCGGTACTTCCACAAGAAAACCAACAACAAGTTGCTAAGTTTTTAGCTAATAACGATGACGTAGATCATATTCCACTTCATGATAAAGACACCGTTACAACGCCAGGATTACAGTTATTACCAGGTGAAAGTGACGGATTTTATTACGCTAAGTTGGTTAAAAAAATCTAATATCGATAACACTGAATCATTAGCCATTTATCATAAATTAAGTGGCTAATATTTTAATTAAATTGGTAATTATAATACTGGTAAATAATGAAAATAATCATACTCGGTGCTGGGCAAGTTGGCGCCACACTCGCTGAAAATTTAGTGGGCGAACAAAACGAAATAACGGTTGTTGATATAGATGGTAATCGTTTACGTGAGCTTCAAGATAAGTACGATTTACAAGGGGTAATGGGACACAGTGCCCACCCTGACGTGTTACGTCGTGCCGGTGCAGAAGATGCCGATATGATTATAGCCGTGACCAGTTCAGATGAAGTAAATATGGTTGCTTGCCAAGTGGCGTATAGTATTTTTAATACACCCACTAAAATTGCTCGAATTCGCTCAGAGCAATATTTAAAGTACCGTGAAAAACTATTTCAAAACGATGATTTACCTATCGACCATTACATTGCTCCCGAAGCACTCGTTACTAAATATATTCGTCGTTTAATTGACTACCCTGGCGCATTGCAAGTACTACAATTTGCCGATGGTATGCTCTCGTTAGTTGCAGTAAAAGCATATTATGGCGGTTTACTTGTAGGCTATGCGTTATCAGCACTTAAAGAGCACATTCCTAATGTAGAAACTCGTGTTGCAGCCATTTATCGCCAAGGTAAAGCGATTAAGCCGCTGGGTACTACGGTCATTGAAGCTGATGACGAAGTATTTTTTATTGCTGCTACCAAACATATTCGCGCGGTAATGAACGAGCTGCAAAAACTAGAGCGTTCATACAAGAAAATTATGATTGCTGGTGGCGGTAACATTGGTGCGGGTCTTGCTCGTTCACTTGAAAAAAACCACACGGTTAAATTAATTGAACGCAGTAAAGAGCGTGCAGAGCAACTATCAGAAATGCTCGATAACACTGTTGTGTTTTGTGGCGATGCATCTGATCAAGAGCTACTTTCAGAAGAGCATATAGAACAAGTCGATGTATTTATTGCTGTAACCAACGACGATGAAGCTAATATTATGTCGGCCATGCTTGCAAAGCGTATGGGCGCGCAAAAAACTATGGTGCTTATCCAGCGTGGTGCTTATGTTGATTTAGTACAAGGTGGTGAAATAGATATTGCTATATCACCACAACAAGCAACTATTTCAGCATTACTAACACACGTACGTCGTGGTGATATTGTGAATGTATATTCACTGCGTAAAGGCGCAGCAGAAGCAATTGAAGCTGTTGCTCATGGCGATGAAAACACATCAAAAGTGGTTGGTCGCGCAATTGCAGATATAAAACTGCCAGCAGGTACAACTATTGGGGCAATAGTACGTAATGACGATGTACTCATTGCTCACGACGACACTATAATTATGTCGGGGGATCACGTTATTATGTTCTTAATCGATAAAAAGCACATTAACGTAGTAGAAAAGCTATTCCAAGTAAGTGCTATATTTTTATAGCTTTATTTTACGCACAAAAAAGCCGCTGACTAAGGCGGCTTTAGTGGAGTATTACCAGTATTTAATTACTGCACTTTTGAAAATTCTTCTTTAGAAATCTCACCATTACCATCAGTATCTAAATCATCAAAAATCTTTACAAGCTGAGGATTAACCTTTGCTTCTTCCATTGTGATAGCACCATCACCATCGGCGTCAAAAGATGAAAAATCGACTGCCGCATAGGCTGCTGATGAAGACGCTAGAACTAAAACTGCAAGTGTTGTATTTAATGTTTTCATAATAATTTCCTAAATAAGTAAAGTCGGTTTACAAAATGCTTTGCTATGGAAGCAATAAAAATTGACTGTGAAAAAATAATTAATAGTTGGCAAATTCTTCTTTAGAAAGCTCACCACTGCCATCTGTATCAAGCTCTATAAACTCAGCCATTAAATCGGTATCTACCGCAGCTTCGCTAGGGCTAATTGTGCCGCTGGCGTCTGTATCTAGACTATCAAAGTCGGATGCTGCAAAGGCAGCTGAAGAAGATGCTAATGCGATAAGTGCTAATGCTTTATTTAAATGTTTCATAACTTAATCCTTCAATATTTCATTTAATTGTCTATCAAAAAAATTGGCTTATAATTTACAAAGTGATTCACACTTCCTTGCTATCCTTTTTTGTAAGCTCCTTGCCTACTTAGATTGTCTTTGGCAATTCAGGAATGAACAGTTTAAATTAAGCTTTTGAAAATTCTTCTTGTGACAACTCACCATTTTGATCAGTGTCGAGCTCTGTAAACATGCTCATTAAATCTGAATTTATTGATGCTTCACTAAGGCTAATACCGCCATTACCATCAATATCAAAAGTATCGAAATCGGTTGCTGCAAAAGCCGCTGAAGAAGATGCTAGTGCGATAAGTGCTAACGCTTTATTTAGTGTTTTCATAGTATGTATCCTTCAATTTTTAAATATGTGGGGCTGTGCGCCTCAGTGTTTTAAGCTTATGCTTGTGAAAACTCTTCTTTTGATAACTCACCATTTTCGTCAGTATCGAGCTCAGAGAATATGCTCATTAATTTTGCATCTACAGATGCTTCAGCTTGGCTAATTGCACCATTGCCATCTACATCTAATGTATCGAAGTCTGTAGCCGCAAAAGCTGCTGATGAAGATGCTAATGCGATAAGTGCTAAAGTTTTATTAATGCTTTTCATAATATGTATCCTTCAAATTTATGTGTGCGATTAAATGCTTTCTTTAAATCACGTTTTCGTTCAGTACAACTAGACTAATACAACTTAAATGCCAGCTTTTAAAAACCATTACTTTTCAAAGTATTAGAGGTTAAATAAACTAAATATGGATAAATACTAGGTGATTTTTGTTGCTTTATAGCAACACACTTTACAGACACAAAATTAAAGCGAATAAAAACAATCAGTTATGTTTACGCGAAAAGATACAATTTTGATAAGAAATTATTAAGAGGATTCTTTTTTAGAAGAATTGAGTTGAAATTTAGCCAAGTGTTTTGTTAAAAAACAAAATATGGCATTTAAAATAAAAATCAAAGCCTTGTTTTAAAAGGAAAAACAATTAATTTTTAATGAAAATAAAAAATATTGATTAAAAATCAATTGAAAATCACTTTTTGTTGCAAAGAAGCGAAAGTAATTTATTCCGTTGTCGACTCTAGTGCTGAAGGGTCGATAAAATGCTCTTTCATAAAAGTTTGCATCTCACCTTCACTTGCTAATAGCTTAATGCCACAACGTGCTCCGGTAGTATGCTCTTTAACGCTACATACCTCACCTTCAAAGTTTTTATCACTGCTGTTAAGTATTACAGTGCACTGCATATCTTTTATATTTTCGAGTTCTTTATCACTTTTAACGTCAAACATAACTCCCGTTAATGAAATATCTTTAATTACTCCATTAAGTACTCGGTCGTCGCTTAATTTAAGTTTTGCAGGTAATAAGGTGGGTATACGTGTTTGTGAACGCAGAGCAAATAGCTGCACTTGTTTAGGAAAATTAATAAAAATAAGCCGTGCTGGATGAGAGGCAACCGACATTACCTGTTGGCGAAACGCTATAACCTGCCCACCTTCACCTTCTATTAAAGCTCTGACTACAACCATTACACCATCACGTAAATAATCAACAGCTGCAGGTAGGCGTTTTGAATTTGGGTAATTTAAAATAATAAACTTATTATCAAGTAAACCTATAAACTCCGTTTTTACACGTTTACTGTCAGTTGGGGTTAGTATTTCTAAATCAACCATTCCCCCAGTTGTTAACTGGTGTAGTTTTTCTAGGTTTGTAGTTGGCATATCCCTTTCCCAATAATAATTTTTATAGTTAAGCTATCGTTTATCCACGCCAAAATGTTGGTGTAAATAGCACTAATAAAGTAAATATTTCTAAACGCCCAAATACCATTGCAATGGTAAGTAACCATTTGGCACCATCGCTGACGGCTCCGTAATGCGATGCAACATCACCCAAGCCAGGACCAAGATTATTTAAACAAGCTGCTGTAGCAGAAAACGCGGTAATGTTATCCATACCGGTACCCATTAACGCTAGCATAATAATAATAAACACTAATGCATACGCAGAGAAAAACCCCCACACAGCCTCTACTACTTTATCTGGTAACGCTTTTCGACCCAGTTTTATCGAATATATAGCTCGAGGATGCACCAACCTATTAAGCTCGCGCACACCTTGTAAATAAAGCAAAAATACTCGTACTACTTTCATACCGCCACCAGTAGAGCCCGCACATCCGCCAATAAAACTCGAAAAGATTAGTAAGATAGGCAAAAACAAAGGCCAAGTAGAAAAGTTATCGGTAGCAAAGCCGGCTGTAGTACTCATCGAAACAGCTTGAAACAATGCCTGATCGAGGGTTTCGTCGCCATCTGCAAAAATTTCGTTTGATGAAAGCACTGTAAAGCAAATAACCACCAGCGCTAATTGAATACACAAAAACACCTTAAATTCTGGGTCACGTATATACACCTGTATGTTTCTACTTGCTACCGCAGCATAGTGTAGTGAAAAATTAACAGCTGCAATTATCAAAAAGAAAACACATATAAAGTTAATTACAGGGCTATCAAAATGCCCCATAGAGGCATCGTAAGTAGAAAATCCACCAATTGCCACAGTAGAAAACGCATGACAAATTGCATCAAACCAGTTCATTCCTGCAGCCCAATAGGCAAGCATACATGCAACTGTTAACGATACATAAATGTACCAAAGATGCTTTGCTGTATCGGCTATACGCGGGGTCATTTTTGAATCTTTTACTGGCCCTGGTATTTCGGCTCGATATAACTGCATACCACCTACGCCTAGCATTGGCAGTATAGCTACCGCAAGTACGATTATCCCCATGCCACCAAACCACTGTAATTGCTGTCGATAAAACAACACGGATTTAGGAAGGTATTCAATACCGGTAAGCACCGTAGCGCCTGTAGTTGTTAAGCCAGAGAATGCTTCAAACACCGCATCGGCTAACGATAAATTAGGTTCTTGTAAAAATATAAGTGGTAAGGACGCAAACGCCCCTAGTACCAACCAAAACAAAACAACAATCAAAAAGCCTTCTCGTGCTTTTAAGTCCCCGTTTTCATGACGATTTGGGTAATAAGCCATTAAGCCAATAACAACACTAAAAATAAATGCTAAAACAAACGGAACACCGCCACCGTCTTTGTAAATTAAAGACACCAGTGCTGGGGGCACCATGGTAATACTGAACAAGGCAACAAGTTGCCCAAGAATTTTTATGATGGTCCGAAATTGCATTTAGCTTATCGCTTTTATTATTAGTAAATTCAGATTGAGTTGTATCAACCAGATCAAATAGAGTGAGTATGCATAACATGCAATTTGTGTAGGTTATTACTCTTTAATAGTTAACTCAACTGCGCCGTGACTTAAATCAAAAATATCTTTTATTGCCTGCTGTGCTTGGCGACTATCAATAGTGATCTCCCATTTAATATTAGCAGTAAATTGCTTCTCAATATTAAGTACTTGATAGTTGGTTTTTAGTAGCTGCTCAATAGCACCTTGCATGCTGTACTCGCTACTTCCTGTAATTTCAACACTGGGTACTTTAAGCACTGTTTGCATATTTACTAATGCATTATTTAACGAGCCACCGTAGGCACGCACTAATCCACCTGTGCCTAGTTTTATACCGCCAAAGTAACGTGTAACTACAGCTGTTATTTCACCAAGCCCCGAACCCACCAGCACATTTAACATGGGTTTTCCTGCGGTGCCATTTGGCTCACCATCATCCGAAAAACCATAAACATGACTACCACCTGGATTACCAGCTACATGTGCCCAGCAATTATGGCGGGCATCGCCATACTTTTCTTCAATGTTTTTAATAAATGCTTTAGCTGAATTTAAATCGGGGGTATGTGTAATGTGAACTATAAACGTACTTTTTTTAATTTCTTCTTGATGAAAAACATCAGCAGCAGGATATTTATATTCAGACATATTAAAAGCTCAATTAAAAATGGGGCCTAAAGGCCCCGTTCATATGCATATTTTAACGTTTATTCGCTAACACGTCTTTATAGAAATTAATCGAGCGCTAAATTACGCGTCATATTCTCTAAGCTATCTTCGTGAACAATAATGTTGTCTTCAATACGAATACCGCCAAATGGTTTAAATGACTCAACCTTTTCCCAATTAATAAATTGCTTATTATCGGTTTGCGCTAAATCGTTAAGTAGTGAATCAATAAAATATAAACCTGGCTCAATAGTAAATACTTGGTTTTTTTCAATCAAGCGAGTACAACGCAAAAATGGATGACCTTCAGGTGATGGTTGATGTGTGCCCTTTTCGTCACTCATAAAACCGCCCATATCGTGTACTTGTAAACCAAGATGATGCCCTAGCCCATGTGGGAAGAAAGTAGAGGTAATTTTACGCTCAACAATTTCCTCAGCGGGTAAGTTAACAATTTTGAAGTCACTCAGTATTTGTGCGATACGGTTATGGCATTCAACGTGTAAATCACCATAAAGCATACCCGGCTTTAAACCTTTACCTAGTTCGATTTGTTGAACCGTCATCGCTTGTACAAGTTCAGCAAACTCACCCTGCTTTTTAAAATCGTAAGTACGTGTAATATCAGCAGCATAACCATTAAAGTTTGCACCGGCATCAATTAAAAATGAGTTATGAGTGTGTGGCGCTTTTGGATCAAAGTGCGTGTAATGCAAAATAGCGCAGTTTTCGTTAAGTGCAACTATATTGCCATACGGCATTTCATTTTCACTTTGACGTGTTGCCATTAAGTACGCTTGCTGAATATCGAACTCGCTACCACCATTAAAAAATGTGTCACGTGCGGCTTTATGCCCATCTACTGCAATACGGTTAGCGTTGCGTAAACATTCAAGTTCGTACTGCGTTTTATAAGCGCGGTGGTAATGAAAATAGTTAAGTACAGGCTCAGGGTTCATAATACTAAAGCCAAGTGCTTGCGCTACTTCAATGTACTCCCCCATATAAGCGTATTTAGCTTTGTCGTATGGTAATAATTTTTCAACTTGATCAGGCTGAAGTAATAGCTCTATATCAAAGTACTCGGCCCAAAAGTCACGAGGCTCGTCTGGCACTTTATGCCAAAAATCAACTGGTCGATAAAATATTAGTTTTGGTTTGTCGCTACCATTTACCACAATCCAGCAATGAGGATTATCAATAACCGGTAACCACGCTTTAAACTGTGGATTAACTTTAAATGGATAATACATATCATCTAAAAACTGGCGCTTAGCTTGGCCTGAGTGAATAACTAATCCTTCTAACCCTTCGCTACTACAAATTGTACGAGTACGCTGTTGCAGTGTTGCAATATGTTCGGCGTATAAAACGGCTAATTTATCCATTGTTAATCCATCTGTTAAATTTAACTTGATCTGAGTCTACCACTTATATGCTAAGCGCTCAAAAAAGGGGATATCTAAACGCATTAGATATCCCCCTACTTTAAACTGATGTTTACTAACCGCCCATTTTCATTTCCAGTAGCGGTGCTAGTATATTTCCTTCTCTACCCATTCTAGTGTGATAGACCTGTCTATACGCAAAAACATTTTTTACGTAATCGCGAGTTTCACGATAAGGAATAAGCTCTACCCACAATTCAGCTGGTATAGCTTCATCTGGTAACCAACGTTTTACCCTATGATAGCCTGCATTATATGATGCAGTAGCCAGCACTTCGTTACCGTGGTTTTTCTTTTTTAAATACTGTAAATAACTAGTACCTAATCTTATGTTGGTTTTGGGCTCATACAAACGGCTACTAGTTACACTTCCTTTATTTACATACTCCGCTGTACTTGGTAATAACTGCATTAAACCACGGGCATTAGCATGCGAACGTACATCTGGTGCAAATGAGCTTTCTCTTCGAGCAATTGCGATGCTCCATGCAACATCTATTTTACTGCGCTTGCTGTAACGCTCAAATAAGTCTTTAAACGCAAACGGAAAACGAAGCTCTACATAATCCCATGCTTTAATTTTTGCTAACGTAAAAATAGTGCTGTCGTGCCAACCTAAATCTGTAGAGATTGTTGATGCAGCTAATTTTTCATCAGCACTCGATGTATTAGTTAAATAATTCCATTCTCGACGCGCTGAAGTAAAGCGCTCCATCTCATAAAGTGCTTTTGCACGCTTAAAGCCTGGGGCATTACTTACTTTATCTACGAGCGCTTGATCAACTATTAAAGGCTTATTATTTAAATCAACCGGAAGCCCTAAGCGTGCGGCAGCTAAAAAGCCGTAATAATCACGATTAGCAGCGACTACTTTCCAAATTTCATCTGCTTTTTGTTGCTCACCACGTTTTGCATAGCTATAAGCTAACCAATATTGCTGACCAAGACTAAGATTATCTTTGTCCGTAAAAAACGCAGCAATACCTTCCCAATCTTGGGTTTTAAGCATATTGCCTAACTGCCACTGTATGAGCTTGCTGTCTAACCGCTCTTTAGGTACTTTGTTTAACCAAAAGCCTGCTTGTTTATGTCCGCTAGAGGCAAGCGATAATGCAAATGTGTAATAAACGTCTGCTTTATCTTCATCGCTATATTTAAATATTTTTTCTAACTTTTCCCACGCTTTTAATGCAAGCTCTTTATCGCGCCACACTAAGCGTTTAACACCATAAATAGCTATTTGACCTTCTTTAGCAGACTTATTTTTATATCGATACAAACCAGCCGATGCGCTTGGGTCTTTACGAACCTTTAAATATAAATCAGCTAAGTAACCTTCATTCTTTGGCAATAATGTTTTTAAATATGGTAATAAACTTTGTGTACCGCCTTCAGCGGCTAAGGTTATGCGTTTCCACACAGTATCTTCTTTCATGTAACCTTTTTTACGCCACAATGAAAAAATAGCATCGCACTCTTCTGGTTGCGATTTACCTACAGCCCACAAATCCGTTACCTGATTAAATATTGCTTTTTCAGGCGCGCCTAAATCTAATTGAAAGTCTAAATAAGTACATGTTAGCTCAGCATTAGACGTTTCGCGGTAATTGCGAATATAGGCTGCTTTTTTATTTGTTTTTTCTAAATACTGTAGCCAAGCTTTACGCACAGGCCACTCGAGTGGTGTATGCTGATAAACCGTTAAATAATCTTCTATCTCTGCCTGATACTTAATATCGGGATTACGTTGCCAGTATGTTTTTTCAACATAAGGTTTTAATGGATGCTCAAGCCCGCTCACTGCTTCTTTAAAGTCTTGATAGTCACCGTATCGCACTTTTTTTTCAGCATCTAAAAATGCGTCGTTGTCGATAGCCGCCTCGGCAGAATAAAGAGGAAATATAAATGCAGCTGCCACAACGTTTAATAAATATTTTTTCATAATGTCCTTTAATAAAAAATTAAAGCGATGAGTAAAAACTTTTCAACCACCTTAGCACCAAACCAGCTATATTTTAAACAGCCGATTGTAACCGAGTTAATTTTTTCGTTGCATTTTTAATTTAAAGCAAGCACACTGATTGAAATGCAAACTCATCGTACCAGTCTTAGTTCGTCAACTAGGGAGAATAATAATGTTATATAAAAGCGATTCCTTTGAAGTTAGTTTCATAAAGGAAAACATCGCCGAGTTTAAGTTTTGTGTTGCAGGTTCTGTAAACACATTATCTCAAAAAACTCTTTCAGATTGCGCAGCAGCATTAAAAGAATTAGCCGCCAATACTGATATCAAAGGCATGATTTTTACCAGCGATAAAGACCACTTTATTATTGGTGCAGATATCTTCGAATTTTTACCTACATTTACTAAACCTGAAGAAGAATTAGTAGTGTGGATCAAAAACGCAACTGATGTTTTTGATGCAATCGAAGACTTACCATTCCCAACTCTAAGCGCCATAAACGGTATGGCACTTGGCGGTGGTTGTGAGTGGGCACTTGCTACCGATTATCGCGTAGCAAGCGAAACAGCTAAAATGGGCTTACCAGAAGTTAAGCTTGGCATAATGCCTGGTTTTGGTGGCACAGTGCGCTTACCACGTATCATTGGCGCCGATAACGCAATGATGTGGATTACCTCAGGCGCAGAAAATCGCGCTGCAGATGCCCTTAAAGTAGGTGCGTTTGACGCGGTAGTTAGTGCTGACAAACTTTTAGAGTCAAGTGTATCAACACTTGAGCTAGCAATTGCAGGCAAGCTAGATTGGCAAGCAAAACGCAACGTAAAACTACAGCCACTTAAATTAAACCGTGTTGAGCAAGGCATGAGCTTTGCTATGGCAGAAGGTATGGTAATGGGTAAAACCAAAGGCCACTATCCTGCACCGGTTATGGCAGTACGTACTATTAAAGCAGCGGCAAACTGTACTCGCGATGAAGCAATGGCAATCGAAAACGCTAACTTTGCTAAATTAGCACGTACACCAGAAGCAGCTGCACAAACAGGTATATTCCTAGCTGATCAATACATTAAAGGTAAAGCACGTAAATTTGCTAAACAAAGCGATGTAGAAATTAAACAAGCCGCTGTATTAGGTGCTGGTATTATGGGCGGTGGTATTGCATACCAGTCAGCTTATAAAGGCACACCTATTATAATGAAAGACATCCAACAAGATGCGCTTGATTTAGGTATGGGTGAAGCCTCTAAGTTATTAGGTGCAAAAGTTAAGCGTGGCCACATGCCAATGGAAAAAATGCTTGCCACTCTTAGCAAAATTAAACCAACACTTAACGCGTCAGACCTACAAAGTGCCAACATTATTGTTGAAGCCGTTGTAGAAAACCCTAAAGTTAAGCAAGCAGTACTCGCTGATCTTGAAAAGAACATGCCAGAAGGCACTGTACTTACTTCAAACACATCAACTATTTGTATTGATTTATTAGCAGAAGCACTCGATAAACCAGAAAACTTTTGTGGTATGCACTTTTTCAATCCAGTGCCAAAAATGCCATTAGTAGAAATTATCCGTGGTGCTAAAACGTCAGATAAAACAATTAACACAGTAGTCGATTACGCACTTAAATTAGGTAAATCGCCAATTGTTGTTAATGATTGCCCAGGCTTCTTTGTAAACCGTGTTTTATTCCCTTACTTTGCAGGTTTTAGCAAATTAGTGGTTGAAGGCGCTAACTTTGCAAAAGTAGATAAAGTAATGGAAAACGTATTTGGCTGGCCTATGGGTCCGGCTTACCTACTTGATGTTGTAGGTATTGATACAGCGTTCCATTGTACTGGCGTAATGGCCGACGGTTTTCCTGAACGTATGGCGCGTGCTGATAAAGACCCAGTAACTATTTTTGCCAACGAAAAACGTTTTGGTCAAAAGAACAAAGCCGGTTTTTACAAATACGAAACAGATCGTCGCGGTCGTCTTAAAAAGTCTCATGACGAGACAGCAGTTGAGCTACTAAGCCCAATTACAGACGCACCAAAAGAATTTGATAAACAAGAAATCATCGACCGTTGTATGATTCCAATGATCAACGAAGTGCTACTGTGTTTGCAAGAAGGCATTGTTGCCTCTGCGCAAGAAGCAGATATGGCATTAGTTTACGGTGTTGGTTTCCCTCCATTTAGAGGCGGCGCGTTCCGTTACTTAGATCAAACTGGTTTAGCTAACTTTGTTGCAGCAGCAGACAAATACGCTCACCTAGGTGCGATTTACCAAGTATCTGAGCAAACTCGCAAGTGGGCCGAAGAAGGTCGTGTTTTCTATAAGGTGGAAGGTTAATATCATGAATAATCCAGTAATTGTAGATTGTATCCGCACACCAATGGGTCGCTCTAAAAGTGGTGTATTCAAACATAAACGTGCTGAAGACTTAAGCGCACATTTAATGAAAGGCTTACTTGATCGCAACCCAGCAGTTGATCCAGCATCAATTGACGATATTTATTGGGGTTGTGTACAGCAAACATTAGAGCAAGGTTTTAACGTAGCACGTAACGCAGCATTACTTGCCGGTATTCCACACAGCGTACCAGCTGTAACGGTTAACCGTTTATGTGGCTCGTCTATGCAAGCATTGCATGACGCAGCACGCGCAATAATGACAGGCGCTGGCGACACTTACCTAATTGGTGGTGTTGAGCACATGGGTCACGTACCTATGACTCACGGTAACGACTTTCATCCAGGCCTTGCAACAACGATTGCACAAGCATCGGGCTCAATGGGTTTAACAGCAGAATACCTTGCTACGCTTCATGGCATTAGTCGTGAGCAACAAGATGAATTTGCTTATCGCTCACATCAACGTGCACAAGCTGCAACTGTTGAAGGCCGTTTCCGTCGCGAAATTTTAGCAATGGAAGGTCACGCAGCAGATGGTTCGCTTATCTTAGTTGAAGACGACGAAGTAATTCGCCCAGAAACAACAGTAGAAGGCCTATCAAAGCTTCGCCCTGTATTTAATCCTGCATCGGGCACGGTAACAGCCGGTACGTCTTCTGCACTTTCTGACGGCGCATCTGCAATGTTAGTAATGAGCGAAGAAAAAGCAAAAGAACTTGGCTTACCAATTCGTGCGCGCATCAAAGCAATGGCAGTCGCTGGTTGCGATCCATCAATTATGGGTTACGGCCCAGTACCAGCAAGTAAAAAAGCACTTGCTCAAGCCGGTATTACAATTGATGACCTAGGCGTAGTAGAACTTAACGAAGCCTTTGCAGCACAATCATTACCTGTAATGAAAGATTTAGGGTTAATGGATGTTGTTGACGAAAAAGTGAATTTAAATGGCGGCGCAATCGCACTTGGTCACCCTCTGGGTTGTTCGGGTTCGCGTATTAGCACATCGCTTATTCACTTGATGGAAGACAAAAATGTACGATACGGTTTAGCAACTATGTGTATTGGTTTAGGCCAAGGCATTGCAACTGTATTTGAACGTGTTCAAGACTAATTAGTTTAAACATGTAAAACCATCTTGGTGATTAAAAAGGCGAACTGATTTTATTCAGTTCGCCTTTTTTATTAGCTTCAATTTAGCAAAAATTATCCGTTATAAAACCAGTATGTAGTACTACGGAATTATGTGATCGGGCGTATTATTAAATAACGTATTTTGCAGTAATAAAGTTTCAAATAAAATGAACATATTGAGGTAAGTAAAATAGTTAAATTACGCTCAAAATTGCGCTAAACTACCAAACTTATTAATTGCTATACCTAAGCACTCGCGTACGCAGCAATCACTTTAATTAAACAGGTCAATTTATTATGAGCTTTGATAATCCCGATCACCAATTAGATGCCATAGGCCTTCGCTGTCCAGAGCCAGTAATGATGGTACGTGCTGCTATTCGTAAAATGAGTGATGGTGAAACGTTATTAATAACTGCAGATGACCCATCAACCACTCGCGACATCCCGAGCTTTTGTACGTTTATGGATCACACGCTGGTGGCTAAAGATGCAGCAGAAGCACCGTATAGGTATGTGGTAAAGAAAGGTTTATAAACTGATATAGGTTGGGTTGAGTTTTACGAAACCCAACGTATCTTATAATAATCGAAATAATTTCAATCATCGTATATATCGTTTAACTTATTATCACTCCCCCAGTTACTCGGTAATTTTGAATCTTTGACATATCGATGAAAACTCGAAAAAGACCAATTACTGACTTTAGAAACATATTTATGTTTTACAGGGTTGTAGTGGATATAATTAATATGGTTATTTAAGTCTTCTTCATCTCTAATTTTATGCTCCCAATAACGACGCTGCCAAATCCCGCGCTCTCCCTTCGCTATTCGACTTTTATTACAAAATTCTGTTGCTGGAAGCTCTCGAGAAAAGCCTGATTTTATAAGCCGCCAACGCATTGCGTAATTATTATCGCCTTTTGGTAATTGCCAAATAACATGAAGGTGATCGGGCATGATAACGATTGCAATCGTCTTTATTGGATGCTTTTTTGCCACCTTTGAATATACGCGACGTAATAAATCTATATTTTCCACGAGCAAATGCTGAGTTCTATCTTCTAAATTTACCGTAAAAAAATAACATGCGCCCGCCTCTAACATACGTTTATAACGCATATTTTTACCTATAAAACAAACAGATAAATAAGAGTATAGATTAGTTTTGTTAATTATAATCAAGGCAAGTTTAAGTCAAACTTATCCACGTTATTGTTGCATACTTATAAAGCTTGTTTCTGGCGTAGGCTGGGTTGAGTTTTACGAAACCCAACGTATTTAATAACCACCAAAATAGTTTTATTCGCCACACATGTTGGGTTTCGCTTCACTCTACCCAACCTACGAAATCCCCTTGGTGTTAATGCTGAATAAACACTACAACGTCCTTGTCACAAATCCATTAATTCACTCGGGCAGCTTTAAAATTACCGCTATCACTTCTTCGTTATCGTCACTTGTGGTCTGTCGTAGTCGCTGTAATCAATGCTTACTATGTACGTGCCTTTTATTGCTGGCGTATAACTAAAGTAGTTATAAATAGTATTACAGTCTGCGATAGCTGGCTGGCCGAGTGTTAGTTTTTGCCCTGCTGGTTGCGCGTCGCTGTAACCACAGTTGTAACCCTCGCTAAAATCGGCATCCGCTATTTTAAATTCATATACTTTACCAGGGCTAGAAAATTTAACTTGTGCTTGATAAAGCGCAGGACCAACTGATGAGAACTGATACTGAGGCTCTGCATCCCACAGTGTAAAATCGCCACGTAGGTAAATTGTGCGATCGAGTTCTTGTTGTGGCAATACATCGTTAATCGAAATTTGGCTAGTACATGCTGTAAGTAAACCGGCAATTGCTAAAGTTAAAATTCGTTTCATTGAGATCATCAAATGGTGTCCTTTGCATACAGTGAAAACTAAAAAGCCAGCAAAACGCTGGCTTTTAAAATTACTAATCGGTGTTATTTTTGTAAAACAGAAATATCTGCAATACCTAAAAACAATCCGCTTAGCTGGCTTAAAAGCGCAAGACGATTTTGCTTAACAGCTTCATCGTCGGCCATAACCATTACGTTGTCAAAAAAGTTATCAACACTTTCACGAATACCCGCCAATTGACTTAATGCTTCTTGGTAGTTTCCATCTGCGTAAAGTGGTGCAAGGTCAGTCGCAAATTTTGCTACTTGTGATGCAAGTACTTTTTCAGCGTCGTCGCTTAATAAGCTCTCATCAACATTACCTTGGCTGGTGATGTCGTTTTTAGCCAGAATATTGCCTACACGCTTATTAGCTGCTGCAAGCGCTTCTGCTGCGTCTAATGTGCGGAAGTGACTCACGGCTTTAACGCGGCGATCAAAATCAACAGGTTTAGTCGGACGACGTGCAAGCACAGCTTGAATTACGTCTACTTCAATTCCTTCGTCTTGATACCAAGCACGAAAGCGCCCTAGCATAAATTCAAATACGTCAGTTGATACATTTAAGTTAGTTAGCTTGTCGCCAAACAATGTTTGTGATTTAGCTACTAGGTCTAAAATATCAAGTGGCAGCTCTTTTTCTACCATGATACGAAGTGCACCAATGGCAGCACGACGAAGAGCAAATGGGTCTTTGTCACCTTTAGGTGCTTGACCTATACCAAAAATACCCACCAGCGTGTCAAACTTATCAGCAATCGCTACTGCGCAGCTAATTAAGTTTGTAGGTAAGTTGTCGCCTGAAAAGCGTGGCATGTACTGCTCGTTTTGCGCTACGGCTACATCTTCGGCTTCACCATCGTGGCGAGCGTAATGCATTCCCATTACACCTTGCACATCGGTAAATTCCATTACCATTTCAGTCATTAAGTCTGTTTTACTTAACAAGCCTGCACGCTGCGCTAACACTTTATCAGCACCTAATTGCTCAGCAATGTAACCCGCAAGTTCACTAATACGCTCAGACTTATCTTTAAGCGTACCAAGTTGCTTTTGGAACAATACGCTATCAAGTGACTCTAGTCGGCTTTCTAATGTTTTCTTTTTATCGGTCTCAAAGAAAAATTGTGCATCGGCTAAACGCGGGCGCACTACTTTTTCGTTACCAGAAATAACCACACTTGGATCTTTACTCTCGATGTTAGATACAAACAAAAACTTATTTAAAAGTTTGCCGTTTTGATCTAATAACGGAAAGTATTTTTGATCGTCTTTCATGGTGTAAATTAACGCTTCGGCTGGTACATCTAAAAATGCTTCTTCAAATGTTGCCGTTAAAGTAACTGGCCACTCTACAAGTGATGTTACTTCTTCTAGTAAATCTTCATCCATAGCAACAACAGCGTTAACTGCTTTTGCAGCGTCTTCTATTTGCGTACGAATTTGTGCTTTACGTTGTTCGTAATCAGCAATAACGTAAGCAGATTTAAGTACGTCAAAAACGTCATCTGCATGGTTAATGCTAATTTTTTCTGGGTGATGAAAACGATGACCTTGAAGCTGGTTAGTTATTTGCTTACCAAGAATTTCGCCTTCAAGTAATTCGTCACCAAACAAAATAGTTACCGTATGCACTGGTCGAATAAATTGTGTTTTATTCGCGCCCCAACGCATTGGTTTAGGTATTGGCAATTTAGCTAGCGCTTTAGTAATTGCACCTGTCATTAACGCTTTGGTTTCTTGCCCTGCTACTTTAGCAATGTGCAATAACCATGCGCCTTTGTCAGTTTCGAGTGTTTGTGCATCTTTCACTTCAATACCACAACCACGTGCCCAACCCATTGCTGCTTTTGTTGGGTTACCGTCACCGTCAAATGCTGCTTTAGTTGCTGGACCGCGTTTTTCAACTTCTTTGTCTTGTTGCTTAGCTTCAAGCGCTTTTACTTGTAAACCTAAACGACGAGGCGATGCATACCAGCTTACGCCTTGATGCGCTAACTCTAGTGTTTCTAGCTCTGCAGTTAGGTTTGCAGCAAAGGCTTCTGCTAACTTACGCAGTGCTTTTGGAGGCAACTCTTCGGTGCCAATTTCTACTAATAAATTTTGTGCTGACATGCTTACTTATCCTTACACAGCGGGAAACCAAGCGCTTCGCGTTTGTCATAGTAACTTTGTGCACACGCTTTTGATAACGCACGAACGCGTAAAATATAACGTTGGCGTTCGGTTACCGATATTGCGTGGCGCGCGTCTAGCAAGTTAAATGCATGCGATGCTTTCATTACTTGCTCGTAAGCCGGTAGTGGTAAGTTTGCTTCAATTAACTTTTGGCTCTCTGCTTCACATTTATCAAACTGAGCAAATAAATCATCTACGTTTGCGTGTTCAAAGTTATAAGTAGATTGCTCTACTTCATTTTGATGGAACACGTCGCCGTATGTTACGCGCCCTAGTGGACCGTCTGCCCATACTAAGTCGTAAATACTATCTACGCCCTGAATGTACATTGCTAAACGTTCTAGGCCGTAAGTAATCTCACCCGTTACTGGTGAACACTCTATACCGCCAACTTGTTGAAAGTAGGTAAACTGCGTTATTTCCATGCCGTTTAACCAAATTTCCCAACCTAAGCCCCACGCACCTAACGTAGGTGATTCCCAGTTGTCTTCTACAAAGCGAACTTCGTGAGTTAGTGTATCGATACCCATAGCCGCTAAAGAGCCTAAATAAAGCTCTTGGATGTTATCTGGCGATGGCTTTAAAACTACCTGAAATTGGTAATAGTGTTGTAAGCGATTTGGATTTTCACCGTAGCGACCATCGGTAGGACGACGACACGGTTGCACGTATGCACTCGCCATTGGCTCTGGACCAATAGACTTTAAAAATGTTTGCGGGTGAAATGTCCCTGCGCCCACTTCCATATCAAGTGGTTGAATAATGACACAGCCTTGCTGTGCCCAATAATCCTGTAAAGCCAGGATCAAACCTTGAAAGGTTTTTACGTCATATTTTTGCATATTTGGCTTTTTACTATCTGAGAAGTAGCGTGAAAATTACCCTTAGTATACCTTGTGCACACTCAGGTTTTAAGCAGTTTGTGTAATTGAAGAAAATAAAAAAGGAGCCATTAGGCTCCTTTTCTGATCTAAGTATTACTTTTTAAACGTCTAGGTTAACTACACGTAATGCGTTAGTTTCAATAAACTCACGACGAGGCTCTACTTGATCCCCCATTAAGGTCGCAAATAATTGATCCGCGCCTACAGCATCTTCAATCGTTACTTGTAACATACGACGTGCATCCGGATCCATTGTCGTTTCCCAAAGCTGGCTTGGGTTCATTTCACCCAGTCCTTTATAACGTTGAATATATAGACCACGTTTAGACTCAGCGATCAACCATTCTAAAGCATCCACAAAGTTATCAACAGGAAGTGTTTTCTCTCCACGTTGAATATAAGCGCCTTCAGTAATGATATTTGCAATGTTAACACCAGTTGCAGCAATACGTTGGTAATCACGTGATGCAATAAAGTCATAACTAAGTACATGTGATTTATCTACACCGTGCTGACGGATATTCACAACTGGGTAGTATAAGTTACGCTCTGTATCATGCTGTGTTTCAGCTTTAAAAATAGTCGCATCTTCATCACGAGCAACTAAGTCATCTACTAATTCTTTAGTCCAAGCAATTACTTTAGCTTCATCTGAAAGGTCTTCTTTTTTCAGCTCGCTTTGGTAAATTAAACGCTCCATTACCGTATTAGGGTATTTACGTTTTAAACGCTCGATTACTTTAACTGTGTTTTGGTAATCGTGTACTATTTTCTCTAACGCTTCACCTTCAACAGCTGACGCATCAGTACTTGTGTACAATGCTGCATTATTAAGTGCAAGCGATGTTAGGTATTCAACAAGCGCTGGGTCATCTTTAATATAGCGCTCTTGTTTACCCTTTTTCACTTTATAAAGTGGTGGTTGAGCAATATAAATATATCCACGCTCAACAATTTCAGGCATTTGGCGATAGAAGAACGTTAGTAGTAATGTACGAATATGAGAACCATCCACGTCCGCATCGGTCATGATGATGATACGATGATAGCGTAGTTTTTCAGGATTATATTCGTCACGCCCAATACCACAACCTAATGCCGTAATTAGCGTTGCTACCTCTTGCGAAGATAACATTTTATCAAAACGTGCTTTTTCTACGTTTAATATTTTACCTTTAAGCGGAAGTATTGCTTGGTTTTTACGGTTACGTCCCTGCTTGGCTGATCCGCCAGCAGAGTCTCCTTCCACTATGTATAGTTCAGATTGTGCAGGATCTTTTTCTTGGCAATCAGCTAACTTACCAGGTAAACCTGCTAAGTCCATTGCGCCTTTACGACGTGTCATTTCGCGGGCTTTACGCGCTGCTTCACGTGCACGTGAGGCATCAATGATCTTACCAACAACAATTTTTGCATCACTTGGGTTTTCTAATAAAAACTCAGTGAATTTTTCAGCCATTGCTTGTTCAACTGCAGATTTAACTTCACTTGAAACTAGCTTGTCTTTTGTTTGTGATGAAAACTTAGGATCTGGAACTTTAACACTAACAACAGCAGTCAAACCTTCACGAGCATCATCACCGGTGGCGTTGCTGGTTGTTTTAGCTTTTTTGTTAAAGCCTTCTTTTTCCATATAGTTATTAAGTGTACGTGTTAGCGCAGATCTAAAACCGGCTAAGTGAGTACCACCATCACGTTGTGGAATATTATTTGTAAAACAGTAAATATTTTCTTGGTATGCATCATTCCACTGCATTGATACTTCTACACTAATACCATCTTCTTCACGTTCATGAGTAAAGTGGAATACACCTTTATGAATAGGTGTTTTATTACGGTTTAAGTACTCAACGAAAGCTTGTATTCCGCCTTCGTATTTAAAGTGATCCGATTTATTTTCTTCACGTTCATCATTTAATATGATGCTCACGCCAGAGTTTAGGAATGAAAGCTCACGTAAACGTTTAGCTAAAATTTCGTAATGGAAATCTAAGTTTGTAAATGTTTGATCACTTGGCCAAAAACGTAATTCGGTACCTGTTGTTTCAGAGTCACCAATCACAGCTAATGGAGCGTCAGGAACACCCATTGTATAAAATTGCTCATGAAGTTTACCTTCACGGCGAACTGTTAGTTTTAACTTTTCAGAAAGTGCATTTACTACCGAAACACCAACACCGTGTAAGCCACCAGATACTTTGTAAGAGTTGTCATCAAATTTACCACCGGCATGAAGTACCGTCATAATAACTTCGGCTGCTGATACGCCTTCTTCTTCATGGATAGAAGTTGGGATACCACGACCGTTATCTCTTACCGAGACAGAACCATCTAAGTGAATAGTTACATAGATATCATCACAATAACCAGCTAAAGCTTCATCGATAGAGTTATCAACTACCTCAAACACCATATGGTGTAAGCCTGTGCCATCATCGGTGTCCCCAATATACATTCCAGGACGCTTTCTTACTGCGTCTAATCCTTTAAGTACTTTAATACTCGACGAGTCATAATTCTCAGACATGGTTAATCCCACTTATCTTGTTATTAGGTTGCCATGTTTCACGTGGAACATTTGTAGTTCTCGCTGCATGGGTTCCACCACAGCAGAAATACTTTCAGACAAAATTGAAGAGATAAAAATTTGAGAACTGCAGTGAGCAAGTAATTGACCCACTTTCTCTTTTGTATCTTCGCCTAACTCTGAAGGTAGATCATCTATTAGCAATATTGATTGCTTATCTGTTTCTGACTCAATTAAGCTATTCTGCGTTACTTTTAACGCATAAAGCAAAAGCTTTAATTGACCGCGTGAAAATGTATTCTCTACGCTGTTGCCAAAAACACTAAAACTAAAATCGGCCTTATGTGGACCTTTACTTGTAAACCCTTGGCGAGCATCTCGCTCAAAGTTTTGCTCTAATGCATCAGCAAGAGATTCACTCTCTTTCCAACCTGCATTAAAGGTCATTTCTAAATCGCGTATAAGCGTTAATTCTGCACACATTTTATCAAAAAACTGCTGCTTAAACCTACTTATATACGCCATTCTTAATTTATTTATTTGTTCAGCTAGTCTAACAAATTCTTTGTCCCAAAACCTAATTTGGTCAAAATAATTCTTAGGCTTAGTTTTTAATAATGCGTTGCGTTGTTTTAACACTTTATTAAACGATTGCCACAAGAAAAAAAACTCATGTTCCACGTGGAACAAACCTAAATCTAAAAACTTTCTACGTTCTTTTGGTCCACCAAAAAACAATGAATAACTCTCTGGTGTAATAATTTGGACCGGCATGAGTTGAGCGAGTTCTGATATTTTACGGCTTGCCTTACCCTGTATTTTTAAATTAGTTTCACCCGTTTGGGTTTTACTTATACCAATAGGAATAGATAAGTCATGTAGTGCTTTTCTGCCATGTATAACAAACTGCTCTTGCTGATGCTGTATGATACTTTTATGTTTTGGTGTTCTAAAAGATTTGCCGTGAGAAAGGAAATAAATAGCTTCTAAAAGGCTAGTTTTACCACTGCCGTTTTCACCATAAATTATGTTAACGCCATTTACTGGTTCTAGCGTCAATGCCTCAATATTACGAAAATATTTGAGGCTCAAATGACTTAAGCTCATTGTGTATTTATAGTCTTATAAACGCATAGGCATAACAACATACATTGCTTCTTCATCACCCGCACCTTCAATTAGTGCACTGCTGTTTGAATCAGCTAATGTAAATAGTACATCTTCGGTTTTTAATGTATTTAATACATCAAGTACATAAGATACGTTAAAACCTATTTCTAGGTCAGCGCCTTCGTAACTTACTTCAACAACCTCTTCAGCTTGTTCTTGCTCTGGGTTATTGGCTGTAATTTTTAATAAACCGTTTGATAAATTTAGACGAACACCACGAAACTTTTCGTTAGATAAAATAGACACACGTTGAAACGCATTACGTAACCATTCGCGGTTAGCCGTAATTACCTTATCGCCACCACGGGGTAATACTCGACGATAATCAGGAAATCGTCCATCTACCAATTTACTAGTAAACGTAAATTCGAGATCGATAATACGAATATGGTTAGCACCAAACTGAATTGTAACTAGTTCATCGTCTGCGACCATAAGGCGCATAATTTCTTGCACACCTTTACGCGGAATAATTAGCTGGCGCTGCGTATTAAGCGATTGTGTTAATTGCTTTTGCGCAATAGCTAAACGATGCCCATCAGTAGCAACTGTTTTAATATCAGTATTATCTACTTCAAACGACATGCCGTTTAAGTAGTAACGAACATCCTGATTTGCCATTGAAAAATGAGTGCTTTCGAGTAATTTACGTAACTCTAAGCGGGTAAGTTGGAATTCAACCTCTCCATCCCATTCTTCTAAATTAGGAAAATCATCAGCTGATAAAGTTGTTAAAGAAAAACGACTTTTACCACTGGTTAAAAGTAATTGATGTTCTTGTAAGCTCAAAGTAAGGTCTGAACCGTCTGGTAGACTTTTACAAATATCGAGTAATTTTTTAGCGGGTAACGTTAGTTTTGTATCGGCAACATTATCACCTACAAATACGCCAGAAACGAGTTCAATTTCAAGGTCGGTCCCTGTCATTGAAAGTTGTCCGTTTTCTACCACTAACAATACGTTAGATAAAATTGGCAATGTATGTTTGCGCTCAATAGCACCTGACACTTGCACCAATGGCTTTAAAAATTGTTGTCTTGATATTGTTATTTGCATAATAAAGTCAGCCCTAAGATGACAATGTTCTTATTAAGTTTTGGTAATCTTCTTTTATTTCGTGGCTCTCATCACGTAGTGATTTAATTTTACGACACGCATGTAATACAGTGGTATGGTCTCGACCTCCAAACGCATCACCAATCTCAGGTAAGCTGTGATTAGTTAGCTCTTTAGACAATGCCATAGCTACTTGACGAGGTCTTGCTATAGAGCGACTGCGACGCTTTGATAAGAGATCTGATATACGAATTCGGTAATACTCAGCAACCGTACGCTGAATGTTATCTATGGTAACTAGTTTATCCTGCAAGGCAAGTAAATCGCGTAGTGCTTCTTTTACAAAATCAATAGAAATTGGACGACCCGTAAAATTAGCATTAGCAATCACACGATTAAGTGCACCTTCTAATTCACGTACGTTTGAGCGTAATTTTTTGGCAATAAAAAAAGCAACTTCATGCGGTAAATTAATTTTACTTTGCTGGGCTTTTTTCATCAAAATTGCAACGCGTGTTTCAAGCTCTGGCGGCTCAATCGCAATTGTTAAACCCCAACCGAATCGTGATTTAAGGCGATCTTCAACCCCTTCAATCTCTTTTGGATAACGGTCAGAAGTTAAAATAATTTGTTGGTTACCTTCAAGTAATGCATTAAAGGTATGAAAAAACTCTTCTTGTGAGCGTTCTTTATTAGCAAAAAATTGGATGTCATCGATCATCAATGCATCAACACTTCTGTAATAACGCTTAAATTCTTCAATTGCGTTATTTTGTAGTGCTTTTACCATATCTTGCACAAAGCGCTCAGAGTGCATATAAACAATTTTAGCATCTGGCTTGTTAGCCAATATACCGTTGCCTACTGCATGTAATAAGTGAGTTTTACCTAAACCAGTTCCACCATATATAAAGACAGGGTTAAAAGCCGAACCAGGATTGTCAGCTATTTGTGTAGCAGCAGCTTTAGCTAATTGGTTTGACTTACCTTCTACAAAGCTATCAAAAGTATAGTTTTCTTTTATATTAGATTTGTAATTTGATTTAGGCGCAGGTTCAACAACTGGTTTTGGTTGACGTAATTGCTGTTTTGCTGACGTTTGCGCACTAGGTGTAGATTGTGCATCAATAGCAGGTGCAACTTGGGCATTAACCAAGGGCTTACTGCCCACATCAAAACGTAACACAGGGGCTTCAACACCACAAATTTCGACTAAAAGTTCGTTAATTCTATTTAAATACTTTTCTCTCACCCAATCAAGCACAAAGCGATTAGGTGCGTAAATCGTCAAGGTATCTTCGGTACTTTCTGCTTGAAGTGGTCTTACCCACATACTGAACTGCTGCGAAGGCAATTCATCTTGCAATACATATAAACAACTTTGCCAAACCGACAGATACACAGTTAAACTCCCAGAGATATAATTTTTATTCCCGCACATCATTAATGATTAAAAATCATCCATTTATTGCGTTAAAATGGTCTAATAAGCGACCCAAGGCCGAGTATTATGAAGATACTTTATCCACAAGTAAAAGATTGATTTTTATTAAATTGTTGATATCGATGTATAAATATATTAACAGACTGATTTAAAACAGCTTTTATTTAAAAGCTTGATGACAGATCATAACAAAAACAGACTAAGATCGCGAACCAAATTTACGATCCATTTTACTTTTCCCCTGCTTTTATTCACTTTTTATACAAGGGCTGTGGAAAACTCTTTATTAATGATGATCCTAGAGGATCATCCTTTATGATCTACATTAACTATATAATAAACACTAAGTGTGTAGTGTAATTATGATTGACTTTAATGTGTTTCATCTATAATATCTCGCGCTCGCAATGGCACCTATGCCAGGATCGCGACCTGCGTAGGATGTTTTAACTTTAACCGATCGGATGAGATTGTTATGAAAAGAACTTTTCAACCTAGCGTTTTAAAACGCAAACGTGCACACGGCTTCCGTGCTCGCATGGCAACTGTAAATGGCCGTAAAGTATTAGCACGTCGCCGCGCTAAAGGCCGCAAAGTTCTTTCTGCTTAATATATAAGTGGAAGACTTTAGCTTTGGCAGGGAGTTACGTCTGTTAACTCCCTCGCATTACTCTCGTATATTTAATGAACCCGCTCGGGCTGCAACTCCTTTCTTTACTCTATTAGCTAAACCAAATGACCAAGATAAACCTAGGTTAGGTCTTACTGTTGCTAAAAAACGTGTAAAAAAGGCATGCCAACGAAACCGTATTAAACGTCTTGCTCGCGAAAGTTTTCGTTTAAATCAACACAATATAGATAATATCGATATTGTGCTTATGGTAAAAAATGGTATCGATGATCAGTCTAATGAAGAATTAACCAAGCAACTTACTAAGTTATGGCGAAAAATTAACGAACGCTGTAAGCCAGGCGCTCCTAAACCGCCACCTTTTAAGAAACGCCCAAACAAATCAGCTAAATCCAATAAACAAACCCAATAGCAATAGAATTGCAGGGTTAATTAATGTATCTTTAGCTCACCTTTTAATCATGCATTTAAAATTTCTAATTGAGTCTTTAAATACATGATATCTATCTCACTAAACTTAAGTAGGGGCATAAACATCATGAGGTTACTTAAACCACTTGTTGCTTTACCGAGGTTTTGTTTAGTGTTATTTATCCGCGGTTATCAAAAGTGGATTAGCCCGCTGTTAGGTCCGCATTGTCGTTTTAATCCAAGCTGCTCACATTATGCAATTCAAGCAATTAATTTGCATGGATTTATAAAAGGTAGTTGGTTAGCTTTAAAACGCATATTAAAATGCCATCCTTTACATTCAGGTGGAAATGACCCCGTCCCTGAAAAATTAACCCATATTAACCACCAACACGAGAAATAAGAGCTGTTATGGAATCGCAACGCACGTTTTTATTAATTGGCCTAATGCTAGTGTCGTTTTTATTATTCCAAGAATGGGATAATGATTACAACAAGCCTAAAGTCGATCCAAGTGCCACAACACAAACACTACAAGCAAATTCACCAGAGTCGGATGATTATATTCCTTCATCGTCAGATTCTGATTTACCCGCTTCAGCAACTATAGCTAAGCGTTCAGTTATAGAAATTACAACTGACGTTTTTAAAGTTAAAATTGACACCAAAGGCGGTGACATTGTTGAAACAGACTTACTTCAATACGAAGATACTAAAGGTAGTGATACACCTTATATGCTTCTTGGTGAAATTGATGGTAGTAAGCAATACTTTTCACAAAGTGGCTTAATTGGTTTAAATGGTCCTGATGCATCAGCTAACGGTCGCCCTACTTACAAAACAGAACAAAAGTCATATACCTTAACGGGTGATGAGCTTCGCGTTCCGCTTCAGTTTACTGATAGCAACGGTGTTAACTTTACAAAAACATATGTATTCAAAAAAGGTCAATATGATGTTGGCTTAGAATACAAAGTTAACAACACCACCAGCGCACCACTTCAAGTACAGCTATACACGCAAATTAAGCGTACTGTACAAGAAAAAGGCAGCATGGTTGATCAAAACTATTTAGGCGCTGCATACGGTACTGACGAAGAACCATACGAAAAGTATAGTTTTTCTGATATGGCTGATAAAAACTTAAACAAGAGTACTCAAGGTGGTTATGTTGCATTTATACAGCATTACTTTGTAAGTGCTTGGGTTCCAATGCAGGATCAATCAAATACACTTTATAGCTTAATTACAAAAAGTAATGCCGCTATTATTGGAGCTAAAGATCCCGCTGTAAATATTCAAGCTGGTAGTGAGCAAACACTAACTGCTATTTACTATATGGGTCCAAAAGAGTCTGATATTCTTGAAGCTATTCATCCAGACCTAGACTTAACTGTAGATTACGGTTGGTTATGGTTTATTTCGCAACCTTTATTTGTATTGCTAAAATGGCTACACAGCATTTTAGGTAATTGGGGTGTAGCAATTATTGCCATCACTATTATCGTAAAATCGTTAATGTATCCACTTACAAAAGCGCAATACACCTCAATGGCTAAAATGCGTGCCCTACAGCCTAAAATGGCAGCTCTTAAAGAAAAGTTTGGTGATGACCGTCAAAAGTTCGGCCAAGCAACTATGGAAATGTACAAAAAAGAAAAAGTTAACCCTATGGGTGGTTGCTTCCCTATTTTGCTACAAATGCCAATTTTCTTAGCCTTGTTCTATGTATTCTTAGAATCGACAGAACTTCGCCATGCTGAATTTATTTTTTGGTTAAATGACCTTTCTGCACAAGACCCGTACTACGTATTACCAATCTTATTTGGTGCGAGTATGTTTGTGACTCAAAAACTACAACCTATGACGGTTACTGATCCAATGCAGCAAAAAATGATGACCTTTATGCCGGTTATCTTCTCTGTATTCTTCTTATGGTTCCCATCTGGTTTAGTTCTTTACTGGTTAGTGTCTAACCTTATTTCTATTGTCCAGATGTTAATCATCTACCGTGGCATGGAAAAGAAAGGAATTAAAGTAAGAGGCTAACTAAGCTCCTACTTATATAAAGGCGACTTCGGTCGCCTTTTTTATTGCTTGTTTTTCACCACAGCTATTCGCTACAAATAAATCCATAGGTTACAATACCGCCATAAAGTTACTTATCGTTGGCAAATTAATAGCATGATAAATCAAGATACAATTGCAGCACAAGCAACTGCCCCCGGACGTGGTGGTGTTGGTATTATTCGCGTTTCAGGTAGCCTAGCTAAAAGTGTCGCTGAAAAAGTAGTAGGTAAAATACCTAAAGTTCGCTATGCCGATTATGTGCCATTTAAAAGCCTTGCTGGCGAGCAGCTTGATCAAGGTATTGCCATTTACTTTGCAGGTCCAAATTCATTTACTGGCGAAGATGTACTTGAATTACAAGGTCACGGCGGTCCGGTAGTACTGGATATGTTACTTAAAGAAATTAGTAAAATAGACGGCGTTCGTTTAGCAAAGCCTGGTGAGTTTTCTGAACGCGCATTTATGAACGACAAGCTTGATTTAACTCAAGCTGAAGCCATCGCCGATTTAATTAATGCTACCAGCGAGCAAGCCGCTAGAAGCGCCCTACAGTCTCTACAAGGTGAATTTTCTAAGCACATAGAGACACTCGTAGAAAAAGTGATTCATCTGCGCATGTACGTAGAAGCGGCCATTGATTTTCCTGATGAAGAAATTGATTTTTTATCAGATGGTAAAGTATCTGGCGACTTAGATGCGATTATCAATCAACTTAATACTGTAACCAACAAAGCCAAACAAGGCAGCATTATGCGCGAAGGTATGCGTGTTGTTATTGCCGGTCGCCCTAATGCGGGTAAATCAAGCCTACTTAACGCTCTAGCCGGTCGTGAAGCCGCAATCGTAACAGAAATAGCCGGTACCACTCGCGACGTACTACGAGAGCATATACATATAGATGGTATGCCACTGCATATTATAGATACAGCAGGTTTACGTGAAAGCCCAGACAGAGTAGAGCAAATAGGTATTGAGCGTGCATGGGATGAAATAAACCAAGCCGACCGCGTTTTATTTATGCTTGATGGCACGGACACTGTAGATACAGACCCACACAAAATTTGGCCTGAATTTATGGCAAAATTACCAGAAGGTATGGGCGTTACTGTCATCAGAAATAAAGCCGATTTATCGGGTGATATAGTGGGCATGGAGCAAGAACAACAATACCCGGTTATCAGCTTAAGTGCTAAAAATGCTGACGGTATTGAACTTGTACGCGAGCATTTAAAAGCCTGTATAGGCTTTCAAGGCGCAACAGAGGGTGGCTTTATGGCGCGCCGTCGTCATTTGGATGCACTAGAGAGTGCTGCGTATCATTTAGAAACAGGTAAAACACAATTAGAAATGCACATTGCTGGTGAAATATTGGCTGAAGAACTTCGTTTAACGCAGCAATTTTTAAATGAAATAACCGGTGAATTTACCTCAGACGACTTACTTGGCAAAATATTTAGCTCGTTTTGTATTGGTAAATAACAGAGCTCAACTACTAATTATGCCCATCTTAAATATTTTCAATAAAGAGATGGGCTAAATAGCAATCAATTGATCTCGAAGCTTAACTGACTAGGATCATCCGTAGCTATGTAAATTGCTTTTAGAACATTATCGCCATTCTCATTAGTTTTAAAACTTTCAAAAGCATAATTTTTAGCAAAATTAGATAACTTATTTATAGATTCATTATCGCTATTACTTGAGTAAGTCATCTCGATTATGCATACCTTGCCTGCACAATCGGACTTTTGATCAAAAATCTGCACATCTTTTAATTCATCAATTATAAATTGCTCTAAAGTATCTTTTCTAAGCTGGCTATCTTCTGAGTAATCAACTTTTTCCATATATGTTAATGCCTTAGAAATATCGTCTATAAAAAAATTATCTACTGACGATCTAGACAAAACTTCTTTATCAGTCGTTTTATCTTTAACAAAAAATTGCTCAGAGAAGGAGTCAGCGGTAATTACTAATTCATCTGAACTTTCCCTATTATTTAGTGCTACGTCTTCAATAGCTTGTAAATCCACTTTTTTAACTCTTCCTTTTCGTGAGAAAGCGCAGGTCGAATAGGGCTAGATTCAGGTAGATTTACTGCGGCTTCATTGGAGGGCAGTTGCGTAGGTCTATTTTCTAATTTATTACTTTCACTAAAATAATTAAGACTGATAATAGTGATGCCTATTACAGCAATTCCAGATAGTATTTTATAGTTCATTTTACCCTCATAAATAAAAGCAGTATTACTCTAGTAATACTGCGATAAAATATAGAGCCAATTTTTTTTAGTTTATTCATTAAAAGTTCTTATTATAAATAAGGACCTATAAGCGAAACTAATTTGTAACAAAATTACATCTAAATGTAAACAAACTATCAATTTTGCAGGCGTTTCAAATCCAAGTGTCTTCCTCAGACGATTATTAAGTTGCTCAATTACTGGTATACTTGCGCTGGTGTTACCGCCTTAAAATCTGTGCTCTTCGGCCAATACTGGCGTAGTAATCCATTCGTGTTTTCATT